>JAZRRB010000148.1:0-2153 GCA_045650385.1 Candidatus Scatosoma sp.
TGTCTTCCTAAGACCGCTTGGCCCTCCGACTTGAAACGCAGGAAGTAACTTATGACGCCGAAACAATACTTGCAACACCTGAAAAGGAAGATTATTTATTCTTGGGATGGTACTATGAGGGCGCAGCCGTAGTCAAGTCGGATCGTAGCCATGTCGTTCTGTGAGCCAAGGAGTTGTTATCAGGTCTTGTCTTCCTAAGACCGCTTGGCCCTCCGACTTGAAACGCAGGAAGTAACTTATGACGCCGAAACAATACTTGCAACACCTGAAAAGGAAGATTATTTATTCTTGGGATGGTACTATGAAGGCACGGCCGTAGTCAATGGAAAATGGGTGATTGCAGATGATGTAACGCTTGTGGCACAATGGGAAGATCAGCGTCCTACTTACAAGGTAACGTTCGTGCAGGGCGAACTATCAAACGAAGTTTTTGTAAAGAAAGGTGAAGCGGTTGCAACAGCGGATATACCTACTTTTGTCGAAAAGACTGGTTATTCGGTCGTATGGGATAAGACTGATTATACGAATATCCAAGCGGATATGACGGTTACAGCACGATATACGGCAAATACATATACGGTAACGTACGATGCGGACGGCTTTGAAATTGACGGTATGACGGCAACGATTACTTATGATGCAGCTTGCACGGCGTTGGATATGACGCTCTCGAAAGAAGGATATAGATTCCTCGGCTGGAAATACAACGATGTAACCTATACGAACGCTTCCATATGGAATGTGGCGGACAATGTAACATTGATGGCTGATTGGGCGGCAAAAGAACAAGTTGTGGTAACGTTTACGGATACGAACGGTTCCACGATTAGTAAGACGGTGTATAAAGGCGAAACATTGACGGATATTCCTACGCCTAAAGCAAAGACGGGTTATACCGTAGATACGGAAAACTGGTATATAGATGCGGGTTGTAGTATTGTGGCAACGTTTACGAATTTGCAAGAAAACATAACGGTATATGCGAAAGCGAGTGCAAACAAATATACTGTGACCTATAATGCAAACGGCGGCTTGGTAGCAAATGCAACGCAAGAAGTAGTATTTGATGCAGATTATACGTTGGAAACGCCCACGCATACGGAAAGCTATATGCGTTTTGACGGATGGAAAGATGCTGAAAACAATACGATTGCCTTGACGGGCAAATGGACAACGGATAGAGATATGTCGTTGACGGCGCAATGGACGGATACAAGAGAAATCTATACGATTTCGTTTGTACAAGCAGGGCAGGAAACAAAAACCTTTAGCGTAAAAGAAGGTGAAAGTTTTACGGAAATTCCTGCGCCCATAGCAAAAACGGGTTATACGATCGTCTGGGATAAAAATGAATTCACGAATGTAACTGAAAATATTACCGTAATGGCGGTTGAAACGGCGAAAACATACATGATTATATTAAATGCAAACGGTGGCAATGTTTCTCAAACAACGTTTACGGTTACGTATGGTCAAGCGTATGAATTTGAGAAACCAATACATGAAGAAAATGCATTTATTTCTTGGGAATATAACGGTGAAAAAGTTGCGTTAAGCGGCGTTTGGGATATAGATATTGAAAGTGGTGAAGGCGAGTTGCTTGCGGAATGGGGCGATAGCATTTGGTCTAAAAATTATTGATATTAGAAAATGAAATACTTTTAATATACCCCATATACAAAACATATGGGGTATATTTCGTGCTGGAACATAAAAAATACTTTAATGTATGGAGCGAATAAAATGTTTGACGTGAGTATAATTGGCGGCGGAGTTGTCGGTGGGCTTATTTTGCGCGAGTTGACAAAATACAAGTTAAATGTTTGTCTTGTGGAAAAAGCAGGCGACGTGGCTATGGGGGAAAGTAAAGCAAACAGCGGCATTGTTCACGCGGGGTTTGACGCGCCTGTGGGGAGTTTAAAGGCGAAATTTAACGTAGCAGGCAATAAAATGATGGAAAGTGTTTGTGCGGATTTAGGGGTTAAATTCCGCCGTAATGGTTCTTTGGTTGTAGCATTTACCGAAGAAGATTACAAAACGATTAACGATTTGAAGGCGCGCGGTGAGGTAAACGGTGTAGATGGCTTGGAAATTATCGACCAACGCAAGCTGCGTGAGATTGAAAAGAATATTTCCGATGATGCAATTGCGGC
>JAZRRB010000149.1:0-8154 GCA_045650385.1 Candidatus Scatosoma sp.
TCGGTGGTAGAGGCGATGTACGCGGCGAAAGCGGATGCGAGAGAGGCGCGCGACGATGCCGTTCCGCCCTATTTGAAAGATAATTCTTTTGGCAGTAAAGAGGATAAGGCAAACAGCCAAAATTATAAATATCCGCATAATTACGGGGGGTACGTTGAACAGCAGTATTTGCCCGATACACTCAAAGACAAAGTGTATTATATGCCTAAGGGAAACGGCTACGAAAAAGAGGTTGCGGAAATCCGCAAACGTAAGGGAAAGAAAAACTAAAAGGGGAATGGTGTATGAAGTGTTTATATTGCGATTGCACAGATAGTAAAGTAATCGATTCACGCTCGGCTGACGACGATAGAACGATTCGTCGCCGTAGAGAGTGTACGGGCTGCGGAAGAAGATTTACAACGTACGAGACGATAGAAGTAACGCCGATTTTGGTGGTGAAAAATAACGGTACTCGGCAGTCGTTCAACGCGGAAAAGGTGCGCAACGGTATCATTAAATCTTGCGAAAAACGTCCTGTTCCCATGTCGGTAATCGACGAAATGGTCGCGGACATTTCCAAACAGGTGTATAACAGTATGGAAAGCGAAATTACGACGAAAGCCATTGGGGAAATGGTTATGGAACGTTTGAAAAAGGTGGACGAGGTTGCGTACGTGCGCTATGCTTCCGTATACCGTTCGTTTAAGGATTTATCGTCGTTTATGTCTGAACTCAAACAAATGATGAAAGCGGATAAAAAGGAAAAAAATGGGAATTAATACAAAACGCGTATCCGTTGGCGGCGTTGACGTCGGCGGTGGAGAGCGGATAAAAATTCAATCGATGACAACGGAAAAGACGTCGGACGTGGATAAGACGGTTGCGCAAATCACCGCTTTGGAAAAAGCGGGGTGTGATATCGTCCGCGTGGCGATTTTGGACGAAGCTGACGCGCTTGCCGTGCGTAAAGTAACGGAAAAAATTAACGTGCCGCTTGTGGCGGATATCCATTTTTCGCCGAAGCTTGCCGTTATGGCGATAGAAAACGGCGCAAATAAGGTGCGTATCAATCCTGGCAATATTGGCGGCGAAAAGGAGATACTCTACGTTGCCGATTGCATAAAAGCACATAAAATCCCTGTGCGCGTCGGCGCAAATACGGGAAGTATCGAAAAAAACTTTTTGGAAAAGTACGGTAAAAACGAATTTTCTCTTGTAGAAAGCGCGTTGTATAACGTGGGGCTTTTGGAAAAATTCGGCGTGGAAGATATTGTTATATCGGTAAAGGCGTCGTCTGTGCCTTTGACGGTAAAAGCGTATAGATTGTTGGCGCAAAAAACCGATTACCCCTTGCACGTAGGCGTTACGGAAGCGGGGACGACGGAGATGGGGATTGTAAAAAGCGCGGTGGGGATAGGCAGTTTGCTGCTTGACGGCATCGGCGATACGATACGCGTTTCACTCACCGACGATCCCGTAAAGGAAATTTACGCCGCGAAAAACGTGCTCCGCGCGTGCGGTTTGGACGAAGATTACGTAGAGGTGGTGTCTTGTCCTACTTGCGGTAGATGCGCTTGGGAGAGTATGTCGCTTGCGGAAAAGGTGACGGGGTTTGTCCGTCCGTACACTAAGCGTGCGAAAATTGCGGTGATGGGTTGCGTAGTCAACGGCCCTGGCGAGGCGAAAGACGCCGATTTAGGGATAGCAGGCGGCAACGGGTATTGCCTGATTTTTAAGAAAGGCGAACCGTATAAAAAGGTGACGGCAGAAGTTGCCGAAGAGGAATTTTTTAAGGAAATAAAGGCGCTGTTACAATGAATAAAGTGCAGGAATATTTAACGGAAATACGGCAATCCAGCGGCTTAAAGAACGCGATATTATATGGCATTACCGTATCCAAAAAAGACAATAGTGCGGAATTTTCGCTCGTTACCGATAAGGCGTATACCGAACATGATACGCATTTGGCGGAGATAATCACGCAAAAATATTTGCCTGAGGGATTTAATGCTAAGGTAAAGATTATCAAGCGTACGCCCGATAAAGAAACGGTAAGGGCAAAGATATACGATTACGTCTGTATGAAATTCCCTGCCGCCGCGGCGTTTTTAAGCGTAGAACATATCGGCGTGGAAATGCTCTCTTCAGGGGCGCATTTCTATTTTGATATCGCCTCGGGGGAACAAACGCTGTTCACTTCTTCCAATATCCTCGATACCGTCAGCGCGTATTTACAAAGCGTGTATTGCGGTAGTTTTTACGGCAACGTGCGTATCGTGGAAAAGGAAACGATTAAAGAGGATATTTTAGAGGAAATTCCTGAAACGGAAGAGGCGGAAGTAGTAGAAATTCGCCGTTTCCCGATTATGGAATTTGTCAAACTCGATGGCGTGGACGAGATACCCAAATCAGCGGTGTATATCGCCGATTATTTGAAAGCGGACGGTCCGTTTAGCGTTTGCGGAACGGTTACGTATATCGAGGAAAAATTTTATACTAAGCATAACGAAAAGACGGGCGAGGACGTGGAGAAATCGCGTTTTTCCGTGTCTATTTCCGACGGAACGGGCAGTTTGCGTACGACGTATTTCCCGAAAAAGGTAACGCTGGAAAAGGTGCGTTCTATCAAAATCGGGGATAAAATCGTCATCACGGGCGAAAATGAAGAATACAACGGACACGTTGGGTTTAAGGCGAGCAAAATCAATTACGGCATGCAACCGCAAGATTTTGTGCCCGTGGCAAGAAAAAGTAAGCCTGTGCCCAAATTTTATCACGCCGTTCATCCCGAAACGTATGTCGATTTCGAACAAGTGGGCTTTTTCGACAGTTTCGATAAACCGGATGATTTGAAAAATAATACCTTTGTCGTATTCGATTTGGAAACGACGGGTTTGAACAATAATCCTGCCATGGGGCGCATGGACAAAATTATCGAAATCGGTGCGGTAAAGATTGTCAATGGCGAACTAGCGGAGAAATTCTCCTCGTTTGTTGCATGTAGCGAACGGCTTTCCAAGGAGATTATCGAACTCACGGGTATTACCGATGTCGACCTTGTGGGCGCGCCCGAAATTGAACAGGTGATAGCGGACTTTTTCAAGTTCGCGGACGGTGCGTACCTTGTAGGGCATAATATTCCTTTTGACTATCGTTTCGTGGAATATTATGGCGAACAAAACGGTTACATGTTCGATCATAGACAGTTTGATACGATAACGCTCGCGCAAGAACTGCTTCGCGGGATGTTGCCCAATTATAAACTCAATTCGGTGGCGGATTATTACGGGTTTACGTTTAATCACCACCGCGCGTTTGACGATGCTTGCGTTACGGCGAAGATATTTGTAGAACTTATCAAAAAACGCGGCGAATTGCCACTTTAATCGCAAAATCTCTTGAAAAAATTCGGTTAAAATGCTTGCATTTTGCAAAAGATAATGGTATAATAAGGATACTTAATAATTCAGTAATGAGTATTGAGAGTGGTGAGAGCCACTCTCAATCGCATTATATAGGGGAAAACATGAAAGTAAAACCGATAGAAGAAATTCAAAACGTCTTGCAGCCGATTGCGGACGAAATGAGTATTGAAATCGTGGAAATCGAATTCAAACAGGGCAAAGAACCTGCGCTCACCGTATACATTGATGTTGAGGGCGGCGTGGATTTGAACACGTGTGAAAAATTCCACCGCGCGATTGACGAACCGCTTGACGAAATCGACCCAACGTTTGGGCAACCGTACACGCTCAACGTGTCCTCGCCCGGTTTGGATAGACCGCTTAAAACCGCGCGTGACTACGAAAAGTGCATGGGCGAAAAGGTGGAAATCAAATTGTTCGCACCGATGAAAGGTAAGAAATTTTTCGAAGCGAAACTCGTTTCTTACGACGGGAATTGTATTGAAGTGGAAGAGGGGAAAGAAACGTTGAAATTGGAAATTGCGAAAATTGCAAAAATTTGTAGGGCAATCGATTTCGACGGACTTTTATAAATTCAGAAAAATATAATCTTGAAATAAAAACAGGAGAATTACATTTATGGAAAACAAGGAGTTTTTTGCGGCGCTTACCGATTTGGTAAGAGAAAAGGGGATCAGCGAAGAGGCGTTTATCGAAACGCTGCAAAACGCGCTTGCGTCTGCGTACAAAAAGCAGTATGACGGCGGCGCGGACGTTACCGTTTCTTTGGACGCGGAAAAAGGCACGATTGAATTCAAGGCTACGCGCTACGTTGTAGAAGAAGTTGTCGACAAGGATAAGGAAGTATCTTTGGAAGACGCGCAAGAATTGAACCCGAACTATCAAGTGGGCGATACGATTGAACGTATCTTTATCCCCAAAGATTTCGGGCGTATCGCCGCGCAAACCGCAAGACAGGTTATCTTGCAAAAGTTGCACGAGGCGGAACGTGATAACACTCTTTCGGCGTTCTCGGATAAAGAAGGCGAACTCATGGAAGGCGTTATCCGTAAAATTGACGAACGCAACGTGTACGTAGAACTCGGCGAAAAGAAAATCGAAGGCGTTATGCCCCCGCAAGATAGAGTTGCGTCTGAAAAATACAACATCGGCGACAGAATTAAAGTGTTCGTAAAACGTGTAAAGAGCAGCGGTAAAACGTCGCAAATCGTCGTTTCCCGTAGTGCGCCCGGTTTGGTGAAGAAACTCTTTGAAGAACAAGTTCCCGAAATTGCGCAAGGCTTGGTAGAAATCAAAGAAATCGCGCGTGAAGCAGGTCATCGTACGAAGATGGCAATCATTTCCAACGATTCGCACGTAGACGCAGTAGGCGCATGCGTAGGTAATCGCGGTGCGCGTGTAAACGCAGTCGTGGAAGAACTCGGTGGCGAAAAAATCGATATTATCGTATGGAACGAAGATCCTTTGGCGTTCATTTACAAAGCGCTTTCGCCTGCAACGGTTATTTCCGTTACGGCAAAAGGCGAACGCAGTGCAATCGCGATTGTTCCCGACGATAAATTGTCGCTTGCGATTGGTAGAGACGGTCAAAACGCACGTTTGGCGGCGCGTCTTACCGGTTGGAAGATTGACGTAAAGAGCGCGTCCTCGCCCGAAGCACAAGAACTCTTGGCGCAAATGGAAGGCGAAGAAGCGGAAGAAACGCAAGAATAATTATAACGGAGCATAATGATGGCGAAAACGAAGTCCGTACCAATGAGGATGTGTATCGCTTGTCGCGTGATGAAACCGAAAAAGGAAATGACGAGGGTGGTAAAAACCGCCGACGGTGAAATTTCCGCCGATCCCACGGGCAAAGCGGCAGGCAGGGGCGCGTATATTTGTAACGACGAAGCGTGCCTGAAAAAATTAAACGATAAAAAGCTTTTGCACAAAGCCTTTTCTACGGACGTATCCCAAGCGGTATATCAAGGCGTGGAGGAGAAAATCGCCTATGAAAAGTAAGATAGAAACGTATCTTGGCTTTTGTATCCGTTCGCGAAAGATAGTGTTTGGCGTAGACGAAACAGCAAAACAAAAAAAGAGTTTTTTGTTGCTTGTGGATAATGCGCTGGGCGAAAGTTCGTTTAAGGAAATGAAAAAAGCGTGGGAACGTTTACAATGCCCGATGCTTGTCGTAGATGACGGCGTTTTGGGTGCGCTTTTACACAAAGAGGGGGTAAAAGCGGTGGCTATAAAAGACAAAAATCTCGCTTCGGCAATGCTTTCCGTTGCTGAAAGCGAGCCTCAATTCAAATTATATTCGGGAGGAAGCAATTAAGCTTATGGCAAAAAAATACGAAAACGTGGAAAGCGTATTAAAATTATTGGAAGACGATAGCCTTGGTGGCGTATCGAAGCGTCTTTCGTCCACGGAAAAAAGTCTTTCGGAAATATTGAAAAAACTGACCGTTTTAGAAGCGGAAAAAGCGGAACGCGAAGCGGCGGAAGCTGCCGCAAGAGCGGAGGCGGAAGCGCGCGCGGCTGCGGAAGAAGCGGCACGTATTGCGGCGGAAGAAGCGGCGAAACAGGTTGCTCAGCCCGAACCGGTAGAAGAAAAACCGAAAAAGAAAACGACGAAAAAAGAAAAGGAAGCGGAAAAAGAAGCGGAAGAGGCGGTTGTAGAAGAAGCAGCGCCCGTTGCCGAGGAAACGCAAGCGGAAGAAAAATCCGAAACGAAAACGTTCGTTGCGCCTAAAGCTCCGGCTGCGCCTCGCGCCCCCCGTTATTTTAGAAACGGCCAAGTGCAAGGCGAATACGTGGCAAAACCCGGTGCGGAAACGAATTCCTACGGTTCTACCTACCGTCCTAACGCTCGTCCCCAAGGGGATAGACCGATGCGCCCGACGGCTGGCAGCGCGCCTACGCGTGCACCGCAAAGCGCAAGACCGTCCGTAAATATCAGCGCGCCGATTAGTGCGCCTGCTATGCCCAGCAGAGATAATAAATCTTTTGGTGCGGCAAAGAAAAAGACGTTTGAAAAGACGTATACCGAAAAGAAAACGCTTTCCAAACGCGCGCTTGCTAAACAACAAGGTATGACGGTGGAAGATTTCGACGAGGATAAGTCGGGATATAGAAAAGTCCGTTCGCCCAAGAAACAAAAGCAACAAGAAATTCAAACGATTAAAATCGACCATGCAGTCGTTACGACGCAGGATATTCCTTTGAAAGTCTTGTCTGAAAAACTCGGCGTATCGGCGGTAGAAATTACCAAACGCTTGTTCAAAGCAGGTATCATGAAAGGGATTAACGATTCCATCGATTATGAAAATGCGGCGCTTTTGGCGGCGGATATGGAAATCGACCTTGAATACAAACCGGAAAAGACGGCGGAAGAAGTGCTTATGGATACGACGGCGGTGGAAGACGAAAGCAAGCTTATCACCCGTGCGCCCGTCGTTACGGTTATGGGGCACGTAGACCACGGTAAAACGTCCTTGCTTGACAAGATTCGCGCTACGTCGGTTACCAGCGGCGAAGCGGGCGGTATTACGCAAAATATCGGTGCGTATACGGTTACGGCAAAAGGCAAACAAATCACGTTTATCGATACGCCCGGTCACGCGGCGTTCACGGCAATGCGTGCGCGCGGTGCACAAGTCACCGACGTCGTAATCCTCGTGGTTGCGGCGGACGACGGTATCATGCCCCAAACGGTGGAAGCAATCAACCACGCTAAGGCGGCAAACGTGCCCATTATCGTTGCAATGAACAAAATGGATAAATACGAAGTTAACCCCGATAGAGTAAAACAAGAACTTATCGAACATGAACTCGTTCCAGAAGAATGGGGCGGCGATACGATGGTAATTCCCATTTCCGCAAAGACGGGTATGGGCATTGACGAACTCTTAGAATCGGTTAACCTCGTTGCAGAAATGCAAGAACTCAAAGCGAACCCCGACCGCCCTGCAAAGGGTACGATTATCGAAGCGAAACTCGATAAGGGCAAAGGTCCCGTTGCAAGCATTATCGTGCAAACGGGTACGCTCAAAACGGGCGACAATATCCTTTCGGGTACGACGATGGGTAGGGTACGCGCAATGTTCGACGATAAAGGCAGGGCGGTAAAATCGGCAGGTCCGTCTATGGCGGTATCGATTCTTGGTATGGAAGACGTGCCTAATGCAGGCGATAGCATTATGGTAGTCGACCAAGCGCTCATGAAACAAGTACAAGAAGAAAGAAAGAATAAGCAACGCGAAAGCATGATTAAAGAACAAAGCCGCGTAACGCTTGACGACGTATTTGCACAAGTAGAAGAGGGTAAGATGAAGAACCTCAACCTCATTGTCAAAGGCGACGTACAAGGCAGTGTAGAAGCGGTGAAACAGTCGCTTGAAAAGCTCACCAACGAAGAGGTACGCGTAAAGGTTATCCACTCGGCGGCAGGCGCTATCAACGAAGGCGACGTTATGCTCGCCGACAGCGCAAACGCAATCATTATCGGTTTCAACGTTCGTCCGGATACGAAAGCAAAGAAACTTGCAGAAACGAGCAAAGTAGACGTAAGAAGCTACCGTATTATTTACGAACTTTTGGACGATATGGAAGCGGCGCTCAAAGGTATGCTTGCGCCTAAACTTAAAGAAATCCTCACGGGTAAATGCGAAGTGCACAAACGTTCAATATCACGGGCGTGGGCACGATTGCAGGTTGCTACGTTATCGATGGTAAGATTGTCCGCGGCGGTAAACTCCGTATC
>JAZRRB010000150.1:0-4687 GCA_045650385.1 Candidatus Scatosoma sp.
CCACCCAAAAACGTAGGCGTCAAACGGAGTATTCTCTCCGTCAATTCCGCAATCGTCGAAGGTCTGTATAAATCGCCGTCGTCACGCAAGCTTCCTACGGTAATTTTATCTTCAAGCGGCTCGAAAACTTCTTTGGGCAACTTGTCATACCCTAAAATAATACCGAGCGTCGAAGCGGCAGAGCCTGCCGTACAGTCGGCGTCTTCCATACAGCCCGTAGCGATACAAAGCGTTTTTAACAAATCGTATTCGCCATAAAGCAAACTCATAATCGCAAGCCCTACGTTGCTCGGCGCGTCGTAACCGTGTTTCCCCACAGGGATATCTTCTTCCACGGGATCGCCGTCCAAATATCCGCACATCATACCAAAGCTGCCAGGGACGGTCTGCAAAATTGCCTTACGTGCTTCCTGCCACGTTTTTCCGCTTTCGTAGCACTCGATTGCGCAACGCACCCCACGCGTAATACCGCAATCATCGGGAATATAGGAAAGTCCTTTTTCTATCAGCTTGTTAATATCCTTTTCCACGAACGCTTCCGCTTGCATCGCCGCAAAGAATACTTCACCGAACACACCTTCCTCGCCGTGGTCCACCATCGCGTCTTCCAAAGCGTAACGAACGGCGATATCAGGGTTACCTGCGCAAAGACAAGCCCACAATTCACTGCGGATAAACGAGCCGCAACTATCCTTATTGTCGTTTGCATAACTGCCTGACATCGGGGGGGCAATCCCCGCGCGCAGGTTGGCTTTCGCAGCGCCGTATTCACTACAGCTCATCGATATGTAGTTCAGCCAAAATTCCGCAAGGATCTGGCTGTCCACTTTATTGCCGTATTTTTCGCACGCACGTAAAAATACCAACTGTAAATCTACGTCGTCGTTGTATATCCCACTCAAATTCTCTTGCGTGTACCACGTAATTTCTCGCACCCCTCTATGGCACTCGAACGGTAAACCCATTACCCCGCCGGCATACTTACCCCACCAACAGCCGAGAATTGAATTTTTATAATCATTAAACTTAATCGTTTCCATCTTATTATCCTACAATATTTAATCTTTTTGTTTCTTTTTTGCTTTTCCTAAAAAATTACTTGGAGCTTCGCCAAACTGTTTTTTAAATGCCGAAGAAAAATGATATACGTTGTCAAAACCAATCATTGTGGCAACCTCTGTCACGTTATAATAGCCACTTTTCAGATATCTCAAAGCCAACAAAAGCCTTTCTCTTTGCGCATAAGAACTGGGCGATTCGCCTACCCTTTCCTTGAATTTGTTTCGGAAATACACGTAGCTGTACCCATGCGTCATTGAAAATTCTTCCACGTTGATTTTTGTCGTAGAATGTACACATTCGCTTTTGAATTTTTCAATAACGCTGTCTATGGAATATTTAAAATCCTTTTCCTGCGTTTTTTGTAACACGATACCCAGTAGATAGGAAAATATTCCGCGCAATTGATATTCTGAGAATACGTTCAATTCCATAAAATTCGCACGCATCGTTTCAAAGCAAGAAACAATCTCCTGCGAAGGACTGATATGCACTTTCCTTGGAATATCCACGTCGTTTAACACGCAATAAGAGCGCTGACTTAACGCCTTATCCACCTTGCTGATTTTTTTGTCTTCCAATATCGGATTGATATATAATTTGTTAATATCGATATAGGGCACAGGCTCATTATTTCGTGATAAAAATTCAAAATGCACGTTATAATAACGGCATACGCTTTCGTCCTTCGAATGACGGGTATGCCAAACGTTCGGTTGCATAATATGAAAATCATTCTTTTTTAACGTGTACTCTTCCTTCCTCTTTTCTCGAACGACAAGTTCTCCCTCTAAGACAAATATTATCTCAAAGTCGTACAAAATGCGCCATGGCGTAAAGCATTTATCTTTCGTACTATCCACCAAAGCAACGTGTCGAACGTAAGGAACCGCATCTAAAAGGTTTATTACTTTCTCTATCATTTTCCATTTCGCCCCTTTCTTTGGTTTTTGAAATCCCTTATTCTTCCCGACGTTTTGTAAAGTATAAGCCACTCATCATAGCACATGCCAAAAGCAAACCGCCAACACTTGATACCGATGCACCGCAACCGCTGGCCGAATCACTGTTTTGTTCGTTTTTCCCTTCGTCCTTCGGGATTTCATACCCCATTTCGAGATATTCCTCTTTGGTAACCACGCGCACCTTACAGGATTCCTCGTGCCCAAAATAGGAAATCGTAACAGTAACTTCACCCAATTTTACAGCTTGTAATCGGCCGTTGTTTAATGCAGCAACAATACGAGGGTTATCCGAGCTATAGATAAACGGAACACTCACGTTGGGGGAAACTGTCAGTTCTAATTGCTTATCTTGCCCCAAGTACATCACAATTTCCTTGTTCGCAATAGAGAAAGAATCTATGTCTACGTTCACGGTATAAATGCCGACCTTCCCCGAGCTCTTGCTAGTAACTACAATATTTGTAGAACCAATCGCTTTCACTACCGCTTTCCCATTTGCGTCCACGCTGACAACTTTTTCATTACCCGATACATACGCATAGGTATCGTTTAATGCATTTCCGTCATTGTCATAGGACACGGCGTCAATGGTAAATTCATCGCCAATCTTTTTTACGACCGAATTTCCCGACGTGAACCCGACTTTACGCACACTGCCGTTGACAATCTTCGAGATTTCCACATCAAATGGAATGATACCGTTGTCACTGTATTGCTTAAAGCCTAAATACGCCTGACGGGTGAATCCGTTGTCGTCACCTGCAACCATTTTTGCAGGGATACGGAACGACCATTCATCCAAGGTTAAAATAAAATAATTTTCTCTCCACTTGCTTTCATATTTAGGGGACTTTTTATCCACGTACTCGATTTTTACGTTGATGGTTTCCCCTGTGGAAAATTTGGTTGCAAAATTACGCGCGTCACCGTCTTCAAACCAAGGCATATACGCCGCACCTTTGCTAAAATTGCCCTCGCGTTGTGATTTTGCCGTTTCCTTTGCGGCATCTGTACCATCCGCACCCGCGTCAATTACCGTCGTATGCTGACGAGAAAGCTGTGTCGTACCGCTTCTCAATTCGTACCACACCAATGCGTTGTCCGAAACAATATCACGTTTCCCAACAATCAGCTGAATACCAGGGGTATTCCAGATAAAACGATCAGGGCCGACCGCGTTATCCGCCGTCGCTTCTACCAAATACATACCAAAGTAGCGAGACCTTTCCGTTGCGTTACCGCTCGTAATCGGCGTACCCAAGGCATAATCTACTGTATAAGAAAATTCTACCGTAGTATACGAACCATCCGCTTGTTTGGTAAAGGAAATCGGATTGTTATACCAAGCCACCGCCTGATGTGCGATTTCTTCTTCCATCGTACCGACTTCGCCGCTGAAGTGTACGGATGCGTCTTCGTTTTCAATCAATTTCGCTGAAGCGTAGAACGTTTCGTATTTTACCCAGTCCTGCAAAGCTGCCCCTGCAACCACTTCTACCGTCTTGATTTCTCTTGCTTCGTTGCCCGAAGGGTCAACCGCAAGGTATTCCAACACGTATGCACCGCCGTTCGTGGGCATAAAGGATAAAACTTCTTTGGATAAGTCAAAATCTTTCCCCGTAGGCGAAAGCAATTTCAAGGAAATTTTCACTTCGCCCGAATCATCCGTTGCCATAAAGTTGGGGATAATAACTTCATCGTACTGCGTTGCAGTCATCGGGAACGGTACTGTTTCATCCAACGTAATCACTGGTGCAACGTCGTCGTAAAGACGCACGGGGATACTTAAAGTATTCCCCTCCGACGTCGTGATTAAAATGGACGTCCCCCCCCTTTGCGCAACAGCTGTCACCAAACCATTTGCATCTACCGTTACAAGGCTTTCGTTCATTGATTGGAAGGTATACGTTACGTCCGACAGCGTATCGCCTGCCTTATGCGGAGTTAAAGTCACTTCCAACTGCACGGGTTCTCCGTGTTTGAGCGCAGGAATATTGTCATAATTCGCCGCTACGCTACGCACGCGCCCGTTATCAATATTCTTAAAGCCCATTTCCACGTTGATTTCTTTCGTTGTAGAAGGTTCGTTGATAATAAACACACCAAGGTTGGGTGTTTTTGTGAAGTCACCGCTGTCGGAAATCTTCGTTTTATCCGCCGCAACGATAAGGGACTTTTCATACAGTTCTCCCGTTTCCGCTACGTAAGGCGTCAAAGCAAAGGTGTAATGCGTGTCCGAACCATCCATCACTTTGTTACCGTTTGCATCGGATGCGTAGAAACGTACGTTGATTTCTTCTTTCGCCGTTACACCGTTATATTCAGTTTGATAGAATGCCGAGTACAAATAGTTATACAACTCGTTTTCAGCATTGTTTAAGTTTCCGTACGCAAGGCCGCCCTGCCAAGTCAAAGCTGCGTTGCTTTCTTGAATACGCTTGTTGTGCGCCATTGCGTTCACGTAAATCGCGTGTTCCCAAGGATTTGTACGGATTTCCAACTGTAACCCATTCACCGTATTCGACACATGCGTATTATTCGCCGTGTACGGATTTTCGGAATCGGGATACTCGTTTAAAGTAATTAAATATGCTCTGTTTTGCGGATTTCCGCTTGCCAGCTCCTCTCCGCTATCCACCAAAACGGTATAGTCGAACGAGAGT
>JAZRRB010000151.1:0-2964 GCA_045650385.1 Candidatus Scatosoma sp.
CGTGTTTTTTAGGCGATTTGGTAGGATACCTTTATCATTCGGCAGGGTTTGCTTATATGCCTTGGATTGGTATTGCAATGGGCATGGTAGCACTTGTTACCGGGTTTGTGATAAACGGTATTAAAATCAAATATAAGTGGGGCATATACGTGAAGATTGCAATCGTATGTGTGCTTACGTTCCTGATTTCCACCGTAGCTATTAACACAACTGCATTTTGGTTGCTTTATGCCAAAGGCGTTCCGTATTTTACTTATTTAGCGTCTCGATTGTTTATTCAAGGCCAAATATGGAACAGTTTGGTAAATTATGCTTTGTTATTCGTAATAGTTCCTATTATCATTAGAATAAAAGCGTTAAATTTACACGTCGAATAAGCGTAAAAGGCAATAGAATCAAATTAAAAACTCCCTGTGGAATATATCCTCAAGGAGTTTTCTTTTTATTCGTCTTCTTTTAGGCAGTAGTACATACACGGTCTTCCGCCGGTTTCATAGTTGAGTTCTCCGCATACGATTCCGTTGTCTTCAAGATAACTCATATATCTACGGACTGTAACGGCTGTTAATCCCGTTTGTTCAGAGATGAAATCGCTTGTGATGGGTTCGGGACTGTTGTTCTTTAAGCAGGAGAGGATAGATTGTAAAGTTTTGTCTTGGATACCTTTGGGAAAAATGGTTTGTGCTTGTTTTCTTGTTTTGTCTATAATCAAATCGATATTCGATTGATTGAGAGTACCAAAATTATTCAAAGCTCTTTTTTGAGAAATAAATTTATCCAAAGCAAGTTTGAATCGGTCGAAGGTGAAAGGCTTTACCAGATAGTCTACGACGCCGAGGTGTAAACCTTCTTCCAGCGAATCTCTATCGTTTGCAGCCGTTACCATGATAACGTCAACCGCTTGTTTTTCTTTGCGAAGTCTTCGAAGGGTTTCAAATCCGTCCATGTGCGGCATAAAAACATCCATAATGATAAGGTCAACGGGATTTTCTTGTACAAATTTTAAGGCAAGCTCACCATCCTTGCATTTTCCAACGACGGTAAAATCTTTATGTCTATATACGTATTGTTCGTTAATCATAGCGACCATAGGATCGTCTTCGACAATTAAAACCTTATACATACTTTAACCTTCCTTGTTTTGTTTTGAGAAATATACAAAGAACGAAGTTCCAACGTTTTCCTGCGATTCCACGTTAATCGCGCCACCGAGATTTTCGACCATAGTTTTAACTTGGTATAATCCAGTACCGCGGTTCTCGCCTTTGGTAGAGAAACCGTTCTCAAAAATACGCTGTTGTACGTCTTCAGGAATACCTAAGCCCGTATCGTCAACCGTTATTAGTATTGAATCTTTTTTAGAGAATAATCCGATTATAAGCTCGTTAGGGGAGTTAGGGTTATTCTCTTTTTCGTTCATAGACTCAAAAGCGTTTTCAATTAAGTTGCCGATGATCGTGATTAAGACTTCGGTAGGGAGGTGCATATCCGACTTTGAGAAATGAGAACCTTCTCTAAGCGTAAACTTAACGTTTAATTCAGCAGCGCGACCCCTCTTGCCGATAAGAAGTGCAGCAACGGCAGGCTCGTCAATAGTATTCATTATTTTACTAATAGATGCACGCTGTACCATTGTTATGTTTTCGATGTAGGAAGTTGCTTGGTCGTACATTTCCATTTGAATAAGCCCAAGGATAACGTGGAGCTTGTTCGTGAAATCGTGGTTGTTTGCACGCATAGATTCTACGAGGTAGCGTGTACCGGACAAGTCTTCCATTAGTTTTGTATATTCCGCACGGTCGTGCAAAATGCAAATGGTATGAATTTCGTCGTTTTCGTGATTGATGGGGATTCTGTCGATAATAAGGTCTGTTCCATCCGCACGTTGCGCGTGAATATTGAATTCCTTTTGTTCTTCGTTTAAGACGTTCCTAACGACGTGTCCGTTTTTAATTTGGTCAACGTTTTTGCCGATAAATGCAGCGGCGTTGCTTTCTTTATCAAGCATTTTTACAGCAGACTCGTTAGTAAAGAGAATTTTGCCGTCTTTGTCTACTGCGATAATCCCTTCTTTGAGAGATTCCAAGATATTATCACGAACAAGATACATTGCGGAAATCGTATCCGGCTCATAACCCAATAAGCTCTTTTTGATGTTTTTTGAGATCCAAGAAGTAATCAACAGTTCTACGATAACGACTATCGCGGTGATGATGGAATAAGTCGTAATAATTTGCGTGAGATTGGCGTTCACGTGTTCGGTTAGGATGATAACCATGATAAAGCCAAGATACTCACCTTTCTCGTTATATAATGCGGAATACGCTCGGCGTTGTGCACCGGAAGGACCGCTCGTGTTTACGATATAAAAAGTATTGTCCGTGGGAGAGAAGTTCGGTTGTTCGCCGTCGTAGTAGGAACCGATTAAGGAATGATTCGTATGATAAAAACGTTGATTATTCTTATTAACGATAGAGATTACGTCAACGTCATATAGGGATTTTTTCAGGGAGTCTAAATAGCGCATTAAGCTCTCTTGTTCGTTTGCCGTTCCGTTTTGGATATCGTTTTCCATAAAGGAAGGGGAGGTAGCTATCGTTTCGGAGATATTTTGCAGGTTTTTATCTATTTTATCTCGCTCGAAGCGGATATTGATTAGAACGCCTACAACGGCAAGAACGATAGAAAGCGACACGATTAAAATAATCTGCGTTGCTGAAATTTTACGCTGAATATGTTTTAACGAATGCGACTCATTCTTAGGCATTTCGCCGTCCTCCTTGGTTTAACTGGCTATATTATAGCATTTTATTAGTAAAAACTCAATTTATTTTAGTTTCCAAAATACTTTCGTAAGTAAAATAAATGAAAAAATAAAAAAATCATTTATTAAATTTTACTACAGCTCTTTTTTGAAAAATTAGGTATATAATTAAAAGAAGTTTATAAAAGCCGATAAGGCGA
>JAZRRB010000152.1:0-4609 GCA_045650385.1 Candidatus Scatosoma sp.
CGGATATTTCTACCATTCACTCTTTTTGTTCGCGCTTGATTCGTACGCATTTTTATCATGCCGGCGTAGATAATGCGTTCCGTGTTATCGGCGGTGACGATGCGGACGGGATTGCTTTGAAAAACGAGGCGCTTGACGAAACGTTCGACGAGGGCTACGAGAGCGGGGAAGAGGCGTTTTCGCATCTTTTATCGGTGTATTGGCGAAAAAAGAGCGATACGACGCTTCGAAAAAACTTGCTAGACGTATACGATAAACTGCGCAATCGCGCCGATTATAGGGATTTTTTGAAAGATAGCGTAGCTTACGATAAGGATACGTTTGATAGGGTATGCGCGGATTTACTTGCGCGCTTAAAAGAAAAAGCCACGTACTATTTGCAATACGTAGAAGCGGAAAAGGTGTATTTTGAAAAATTAGAAGCCGCGCCGCAAATCGCGCTTTGCGAAGATGTTCAAGCGGCGTTAAAGCAAATACTTGACGCACCCGATTATTTTTCCGCCTGTGCGTTGCAAAAGCCTGCTTTTACGAAAAAGACGTCCTCTAAAAAGGATAGCGCTGAAAAAAAATATCACATCGAACGCCTTGCTTCGTTAAAGGAAAAAACGGCAAAAATCTACGATGACGGGCTGTCAAAAACGGGCACAAAGGAAGAGGAATTGCAGGTGTTTATCATGTCGGGAAAAACCGCGCGTGCAATTGCGAAATACCTGTTGATTTTCGATGAGAAATACTCGGCATTGAAACGGGAAAGCGGCGTTTTGGATTATAACGATTTGGAACATATCGCGTTGTCGCTTTTGTCAAACGATGACGTCGTGGAAGAACTCTGTGAAAAATACCGCTACGTGTTCGTGGATGAATATCAGGACGTCAACCCAGTACAAGAGGAAATCATTTCCCGCATCGGCGGTGATAACGTGTTTTTGGTTGGCGACGTCAAGCAGTCCATCTACGGGTTCCGTGGCAGTAAATCGAAATTCTTCGTGGAAAAGCAAAAACAATTTTCCCAAGGCGAAGGGCAAAGTTTGCACATGAGCAACAATTTTAGAAGCAGCGACGCCGTTTTGGATGCGGTTAACGAGCAGTTCTCTTTGGCGATGAATTTACAAACTTCTAACGTCGATTATGCGCGTGACGCGTATATGAATAGAGGGGGCAGGTATGCGTTGAACGATGGCAGAGTGCAACTTCACCTCTTAGGAAAAGAAGAAAAAACGCGCAAACAAACGCGCGGCGTGTATTCGGTGAAAGAAAACGCGGTAGGCAATGTTTCCGAAGAGAGTTTGATTGCGAAAACGATTCGGCATATCATTGATTGGGAACGCACGCAAAAATGGTATGATGCGGACAAGGAGGAATACGTCCCCGTGCGGTATTCGGATATCGCCATTTTGGCAAGAAAAAAACAGGGTGCAATTGGTAAAACGGTTGCCGCGCTTGCCGCGGAAGGGATACCCGTGACGGCGGCGTCCGCAGTAAATATATGTGATTTTAGCGAAATTAAAACGCTGATTGATATTTTGTCGCTTATCGATAATGCCAAGCAAGACGTGGCGCTTTGTAGCGCGTTGCTTTCCACGATGGGCAATATAACCGCGGACGATTTGTCTGTTATCCGTTTGGCGTATCAAGAGGAAACGTATTTTAGAGATGCGTGCTGGAAATATAGCCAAGAAAAAGAAGGGGAACTTTCTCACCGCTTGCGCCGGTTCTATCAATATTTAGAAGAATTACGTCACTTATCGTGCGTAATGAACGCCGGGGAAATCTTGACGAAAATTTTAACGGAAACGCGCATGGAAGCACGCTTGCTTTCCCGTGAAAACGGCGCGGCGTGTATAAGACGTATTCATCGTTTTGTTGAGGAAACGAACGTCGATGAACAATTATCCGTGCACGCGTTTTTGACAAGACTTCGCGATTTGGATTATAAAATCGAATATAGCGAAAACGGTGGGGAAGATTCGGTAAAGGTGCTTACTATGCACTCTTCCAAAGGTCTCGAATACCCCGTCGTTATCCTGGACGATTTAAGTGCGCATTTTAGGGGAGCGGACCATGACGAGTTTTTAATTGAGGAAACGTACGGCTTAGCGCCGCGCGCTTTCGATGAAGAAAGGATGACGAAAAAGACGACGCTTTTGCGCCGTTTAAGCGAAGCAAAACAGGCGGATAGTGCTACCGCGGATGAATTGAATTTGTATTACGTAGCGTTAACGCGTGCAAAATATTCCTTACATTTGCTTTTTAGCGAGGAAAGTTTGGTGCAAGACGTTCGTTATGCGCGTTCGTTTGCCGATTTTACCGATTTTTCCGTTTGGGATAAATATCGGGCGCAAGACGAAATTTTCAACGTGCCGAAAGCGCAGCTGCAAACGTTTCCCGCGTTTCACCCCAATGAAATGCTTGCTAAATCGATTATGCAGGCGTTCTTGTGGGAATACGCACATCAAGGCTGTGAAAATTTACCTGTGAAAAGCTCGGCTACGCAATTGATGGATAATGCGCCGTACGTTGTGAACGAAACGCAGGAAAAGGTGCAAGAAACGTTTGACGAACTTGGTGGGGAAACGAGTATCGAGGCAGGGCTTGCATATCACGCGTTCTTGGAAAAATTCGATTTTTCGCTGTTGTATGATGAAACAGGCGAGCCTGTGGATAAAGAGACTCTTATACAAATTGTAAGCAAAATTTTGAAAGAGGAAAAGGGGAGCCTTTTTGGAGAAGAACTTTTTTCTCAAGAAAAACTTGTGGAAATTTTATCCAATCCTGTGTTTTACTCTTTACAAGGCATGCAACTGTATAAAGAACGGCAATTTTTGGTGGCATTGCCTATCAAGGAAACGTACGCCCAAAAAGCGGATGCGGATAAGCGTTTGCAAACGTTAGACGATACGGAAGAAATGATTTTCCAAGGCGCGATTGACCTGCTTGCCGTGGGTGAAGATGGCGCATGGATTATCGATTATAAGTATTCCGTAAAAGACGAAAAAGCGTTGAAAGAACATTATAAACCGCAGTTAGAACTTTACCGTAAAGCAACGTCGAAGATTTTGAAAATTCCACAGGAGAAAATCCGTTGCACTATCGTCAATATTTATAAAGGATTTCAAACGGATTTCGATTAAAAGACAAAAGCGCAATCTTTTCGACAAAAAATAGTATAAAAAGAACCTCCTTTTGGGGCATATTCCATGCGCCGAGGAGGTTTTTATGTTATTGGAACAAATGGCTTTTTTGTATGAGTTTCTATTTTTTCAAAACACGTTGCTTGTTATCGCTTTTTTCTCTTTGATATTTGTGCTGACGATAGCGGTGATGCTTTCGCGTTATAGCCATAATAATAGCGTGTTTTTCTCTTTTTTATCCATATCGTTGGGGGTGGTGGCGTTTATTTTTACGGCAAACGGTATTGCTCTATCTAACGCCGTTCCTTTTTTTGCTGCAATGCTTATCGCGGTGGGCGGAATGCTGTTGCTTTGTTTTGTTTGCGTGAACGTATCGTCGAGGAAAAGACGAAGGAAAGAGGAAAGAGAAAAACAAGTACGCGAAATGCGTTATACGTTGCCGCAAAAAGACAATACGTTTATCCGTGCGCGGTTAAACGTCGTATCGGAAGAAATAAGTGAAAAAAACGACGGAGAGGAAATAAAACTCCGTTTCACGTATGCGAAAAACTTGCTTGAAAAATTGCGTCTGCAAACGCTTACCCTGACGGAACGCTTGGAAACGGACGAGCTTGCCAACGTGTTTGCCGTATACGCGAAAAAAGAAACGTACGCAGTGGAAGACGTACGTTTGATAAGCGAGGCTTTTGCAAGAGTATTGAAGCTATCGGCAAAATACGGCGTTTAATGAAGTGTATGCGCAAACGGGGGTAAAGAGAGGGTTAATTGAATTAACGTCTGCTCGTTAACTGCGTTTCGTAACGTTTGTTTGGTAACGAAAGCTTCCCTATTGGGCAATGGTTGTCCGATGGGGTAGGGTTGTGGTTTTCTTAAAATAACGGCGTCCGATAAGGCGGCTATGTCGGAAAAGAGATGGCAATCGCCATTATCAAGCAGTATTGCTGATGCGAGGTAATTGTGCAAACGCACATCATAAACTTGTCCAATAAAGGCACCGTCTACGTTGTATACGGGCAGTCCAAGTGCTAATTTTATGCAAGATTTTGGTAAAATGGGGCGCAGGCGTGAAAGAAAGAGCGCGTTTTCAGAGAAAGACGCCACTGCGCCGATAGGGAGAACGAACTCTGTTGGCGCAATTTTTGCATTTTCTTCTATACGGCAAAAGAGATATTTTACCGATTTGTTTTTTATAGAAATGCCAACGGCAAAGCAAGTACCGCGCGGTGTTTTATCAAAGATAAGCGTTTTATGTAATAATTGAGAAAGTAGCATAAAATACCTCTTATTTTAGTGTTAATTATAGGATAAAAGAAGGGCGAGGTCGAAAAAAAAGGGAGAAGGAGCTTTTTTTTCGAATTTTGCAAAATAGATATAAAAACGCTTGCAAAAAAAAGAAAATTTTGATAAAATAACGCAAGTAAAAGAGAAATGGAAAATTTTCCATATTGGGGCGTCGCCAAGCGGTAAGGCAACGGACT
>JAZRRB010000153.1:0-8759 GCA_045650385.1 Candidatus Scatosoma sp.
ATTTCTTGAATATACGGATAGTTTTCTATCCCCACCGAACGTTCCAAAAGCTTGACGATACCATCACCAATAAAGCTGCGCACCTCTTCCTTCGTCCTTGTAGGGAACTTATGTATAAGCAACGCGGCGTTGGTAGACGCCGTCAAATCGTCCAACGTATCGAGAAGCGTTCCGTCTAAATCAAATACAACAAGTTTATACACGGTCTACTCCTAACAAAATCCCTTTAATCGCTTGAATTGCACCGGCGCGGTTTTCGCTGTTGGTTTTTACGTAAATACCGGACACGTAATTTCTCGTCGTGCCCTCACTCAATTTCAACGCAGCGGAAATTTGACGGTTGGTAAACCCCTCGTACATCATCAAAGCAATTTCCACTTCTCTATCCGAAAAACCGAAAGCGCGCATTAATTTTATTTCTCTATCCGCCGCCACGTACCTTGCGGCATCAGTAATACGGCGCGCAATTTTCGCAGGCAATATCGTATCCCCTGCGTACGCATTTTTCACAGCGTTTATCAAAGCGTCGCCGCCGATATCTTTCAATAAATAACCGCTTGCCCCGTTATTGATTGCGTTCAAAATATAATCGCTGTCGTCAAACGTCGTCAAAATAACCACTTTTGCATTAGGGTATTCCGCTTTAATACGTTGCGTTGCCACAACGCCGTTCATGTTCGGCATACGAATATCCATCAATACGACGTCCACGGCCATTTTCCCCATTTGCATCAACGCGTCAAACCCGTCAAACGCAACCCCGACAACTTCCAACGCCTCGTCTGTTTCCAAAACGCTCTTTAATTCCAACGCCAATTCCTGTTGGTCGTCAGTGATAAGCACTTTAATCTTTCCCATGCCTATTCTCCTTTTTCCGTATTTTTATCCAAGGGTAAAAACAAATGCAACTCAAACCCCTCGTCCTCTTCCGAATCAAACCGTACCTCGCCGCCAAGCGATTTTGCGCGCTCTTGCATAGCAGACAGCCCGAACCCGATTTTCAAATCCGTCATATCCAAGCCCTTGCCGTTATCCGACAGCAAAAATGCAATGACGCCGTCCTGTTCTTTGAGTTCAAACCAAAACGCCGTCGCACCGCCGTGCCGTAAACCGTTGGAAATACCTTCTTTTAAGGTATTGCAAATAAACCGGTGTTTGGCAGGCGATACCTCCACGTCCTCAATTTGCGAACGGATAGTGATATTCGTGCCGTCCGTCGAATCGTGTATAATATTTTCAAGTGCCAAACAGAGCGTTTCTTTCACCTGCGCCCCCGAAAGCAAATGTACGCTGTCGCGCAATTCTTCCAAAGCATGTTTCGCCTGTAAGTTCGCCGCGACAATCTTGGCTTTCGCCTCTTCAGGATTCTTTTCGATAATCCGTTTCGCCGCTTCCGTTTGCATGATAACGGTGGTAATCGAATGTCCTGCCGTATCGTGAATATCTTTGGCGATACGTTGCCGTTCTTCCAGCGCCGTTACTTCCGCCACCACGGCATACGCTTTTTCCAATTCCTTTTTACTGTTATCAAGTTCGGTAAGCGTCTTTTTCAGTTTCAAAAACTGCCGATAAAACGCCATCCCTATTTGCACGGTTAAAAAGTGCAACAACAGCGCAAGTAACGAACCGAACGACTGCGTAAAAATGGGCAACAACGACAATTCGCCGTCCAGAAAAATCCAACGTCGTAAAATAAAGCCCACTTCAAAAATAAAACCGCCCAAACAAACCATGGCAATAGCAGGTTTTGTTCCCTCTGCCGTAATGTAAAACTCGGTCAACACAATCATGAAAATGGCGATGGGATAAAAGCCTTCCGTCAAGAACATAAACGAACAAGACAGCGCGGCATCAAGCGCGTATAGACGCATTTTATCCGATTGAAACACGAATAATTTCAACGCTTGCGATACCGTGAAGATTACCTCAATGGAAAGTATCGTCACAATCATCGGCCAATCGCGCAAACCGTGCGTATCGACGTGTTTGAGCAACATGAGCATTTCTATCAGCACCAATAAAATGAACAGCAACCATTTACCAAAGCGTACAAACTGTTCCTTATCCTGAAAATCGTATTTCCCGAACACGCGGAAAAAATACGAACGAAACCCTTTTTCCGAACGTTTTTCCGCATTCTCTTTTTCTTCTACCGTCGGTTTTTCCTTATTCATGTATCCCCTCGTCCTTTTCCACGGCAGACAATTCCTTACCGTAATTATAACTGTATATCCCCGAAGATGAATATATCAAATGGTCGCAAAAAATTACGCCGTTTTTCTCACAAAGACTGCGGCACTCTTCCGTCGTAAAATCGTCCGATTGCGACGGCGTAGGATCGCCCAACGGGTGGTTATGCACCACGACAATCCCTGCCGGATTAAAATCGATTAATACGTTCATAAGCCAACGCAATTGCACTTCCACCTTCTTTTCGCGCAAAGAAGAACAACGTCTACGGCCGTAAATTTTACCCACGTCGTCTAAAATGTATACGTCCAATACCTCGCAACCGAGCGCACCGTATTCCTTACGCATAAACGTAGAAAACGTTTCCATATTGAAATGCGAGGGATAATGCACAGGCCCGTCTTCCATCACCTTTTTCAAAACAATCCCAAGCGACGCGATAAAACAAGCCACGCTTTCTCCCACCCCAGGCACGCGGCGAAGCTGTTCGATAGGCGCGCATAATACGTTCCAAATATCCCCGAATTCCGACAATAATAAATGCGCCAAATCGTTGGTATTTCGACGGGGTAGCGCGCTAAAAAGCAATAGCTCTAACCGTTCGTGTTCGCAAAGGTCGCTTTTGATTGCACGTTCATAAATGCGTTTTCTATGTCCGCCGTGTAAATCGGTTTTCAATAAAAATTCGCTAAAACTTTCCTCTTGTTTTTCCATAGTATTTTTCCGTACCATTTTCTTGTATTTTTCCATAATATATTGTAGCATACTTTCTTAAAAAAGTCAAAGTTTTGCGCAAATTTCTCTTTTCTCTATAGAGAAAAAAATATTTTTTTGCGCTTTCCCCCTTATTTTCTTTACCAAAGGTAAAAAAATGTGTATAATAATAGTAGAAGATTTTAAGGACGGTGCTTGTATGCCACACCCTATGCAAAAATATTTTGACGATATCGTTTCCTCTATCTCGGACGTAATTAAGTTCGATTCCTCGTTCAAAGGCGCGGAAGGCGACAACGGCGAATATCCTTTCGGGAAAGAAACCGCAGATTGTTTGCAATTTTTCCTCTCCCTCGCCGAAAGTTTTGGTTTTGAAACGAAAAATTACGACAACTACGCCGGAGAAGTTATTTTCGGGGAAGGCGAAGAATTCGCCATCTTGGCGCATTTGGACGTCGTACCTGCCGGCAACGGCTGGAAATATCCCCCTTTTGGCGGCGTAATCAACGACGACGTGTCCGCTGGCGGCGTAACCGGCAAAAAAATTTGGGGACGGGGCGCCATGGACGATAAAGGCCCTGCCATCGTTTGTCTTTACGCACTGAAAGCACTTAAAGACGAGGGTTTTACTCCCCGTCGAAAAATTAAACTCATCGTCGGTTGCAATGAAGAATGCGGCTGTAAGTGTATTGCGTATTACAAACAAAAAACGAACTTACCCGAAGAAGGCTTTACGCCCGACGCGAATTTCCCCGTTATCTACGCGGAAAAAGGCATCGCGCATATCACCGCTTCCTTCCCTATCAACAATTCCCCCGTTACCGCACTCAAAGGCGGCGAACGTGCGAATATGGTATGCGATTTTGCCTCCGCCTTCCTCACAAGAAAAGCGGCGGAAGCGTTGGTAAATTACCAAAACCCGATTGACGGCACTACCCTTTCTTATGATAACACCACCAACACCTTACAAGTGCGCGGCAAATCGGCGCACGGCTCCACACCGGAAATGGGCGCAAACGCCCTGCAGGCCATGCTCGCTTTTTTGGCGAACATAAACGAGGATTTCGCTTGGGCGAACGACGTGCTTTTTAATGACGTACTCTCCTTAAAAACGCTTTCCGATGAAACGGGCGTGCTTACAATGTCCCCCGACGTAGCAAACCTGGAAAACGGTGTTTTGAAAGTAACCACCGATATCCGTTTCCCTGCCACGTACGCGTTGGAAACGGTAATTGAACGCTTTGAAGAAGCAGGCATCGAATATAAAATTGAAAGCTATCTTGCGCCGTTGTATAACGACCCGAACGGAAAACTCATTTCCACTCTTTCCAATATCTATAATGCGGCAACGGGCAAAAACGAAAAACCCATCGCCATCGGCGGCGGCACGTACGCAAGAGAATTGAAAAACGGTTGCGCGTTCGGCCCTGAACTTTGCTTTGAAGAATCGTCTATCCATCAACCGAACGAATACATCACGTTTGATAGAGTCCGTTTAACCAGCGAAGTTTATTACGATGCCATTAAGGAACTTACCAAACCCCATTATACGCGTATTGGATACGTCACCATGCGCCGAATCAAAAAGTAATGATTACAACAAAGCCGCGGCTTAACCCATCGTTAAGCCGCGGCTTTTTATTTTGCCTTATCATACGCGCAGGACTTTTCTTATGGAATCGACTTTATAATTTTGCGCACCCAGCAAGACGAACACGTCCAATAGCCATTTCCCACAAAAGATACACGGCTTGTCGTTTCGACAAGCCGTGCACCTATAGTGAGAGAATATGAAAAAAGTTTTTGTATAGTCGTTTTTCGTCCTCTTGTTAGTTCTTATTCATTGTAAACCCGTTCAGTGAAAGCAATATGAAAGGATTGTGATAGAACAATGAAATTAAAAATACTTTTTCTATGAAAGCTGGGCAAATATACCGTCTGCCACGCGAATACCATCTGCCGCGGAAGAAGTAATTCCACCGGCGTAACCTGCCCCCTCGCCACAGGGGAAAAGGCGCGCCACGGAAACCGATTGCAGGGTATCTTCACGTTCTATGCGCACGGGCGAACTCGTCCGTGTTTCCGCCGCCGTCAGCACCGCATCGGGCGCGGAAAAGCCCTTTAACCGTCTATCCATATCCGTAATCGCCAATTTTAAGGTATTGATTACACCGCTTGGCAAAACCTCACGTAAATCGGCAAACGTCGTACCTGCCGCATAGGTAGCTTTTACCCCACCAAAAAAATCGCTTGTTTTATCGCGCAAAAAATCCCCGACAAGCTGTACGGGCGCGGCGTAATTTTCGCCGCCCACAAGATATGCCGCGCGTTCGATTTTTCTTTGAAATTGTATCCCAGCCAAGGGATGTTCGCCACCAAAATCCTCGCGTGTTACCTGCGCAATCAACGCGCTGTTCGCATTTTCTCCATCGCGCGCATAATTGCTCATGCCGTTGGTTACCACACCGCCCTTTTCGCTTGCGGCAGGCATTACGAAACCGCCCGGGCACATGCAAAAGGTAAACGCCGAACGCTCGTTTGCGTGCGATACAAGTTTATAGTCCGCCGCAGGCAACGCTTTATAAGCTTCGCCGTACTGCGTTTTCCCGATTTCCGATTGCAAATGCTCGATACGCACGCCCACGGCAAAATCTTTCGCGCGCATTTGCACGCCGCGCGCAAGCAGTTTTTCAAACGTATCCCTCGCGCTGTGCCCAATGGCAAGCGCCATTGCGGACACCTCTAATTTTTCTTCCTTTCCCGTGGATAAATCGCGTACGGTTACCCCTTTTAGAACGCCGTCTTTCACGGTGATATCCTCTAAACGGGTATGAAAGCGCACCTGTCCGCCGTTTGCCAAGATATATTCGCGCATGTTCTTCACGACGGTTTTTAATTTGTCGCTACCGATATGCGGTTTATTCAAATACGCTATCTCTTCGGGCGCTCCGAAACGGACGAACGTTTTCAACACTTCCTTGTTCAACGCGCTATGCGTTTGCGTGTTCAGTTTTCCGTCTGAAAACGTACCTGCGCCCCCTTCACCGAATTGAATATTCGTATCCTCGTCCAAGAATTTTTCTATAAAGAAACGTTGCGTCGCCTTTTCACGTTCCTCTATCGTACCGCCCCGTTCCAAAACAATGGGCGCAATCCCTCTCTCCAAAAGTCTCAACGCGCAAAACAGCCCTGCCGGTCCGCTGCCTACCACCAATACGGGCGCATCGGGCAATTTGTTTTTCGGTAAGCGTTCTAACGGCACATATTCGTTTGTCGGCTTTTCCGCTGAAAATTCGATAGTGTAGACAAAACGGATATCCTTTTTATCGCGCGCGTCCAAAGACTTCTTCTTGATAGCAAAATACGTCGGTTTTCTTCCCAATTTTTTCGTGGCAAGCCGATACAGCTCGTCCTCGCCCTTATGCAAGGGAAGTTTTATGTCGGATAAAACGATTAAACCCATACCTACCCCTGTCTTTTTCCGTTATTTTGTGTCATTGCCGCCGCAATTGTGCGCGCGGACGCGTACGCCCATTGCAGGTTAAAACCACCGCACTCGCCGTCGATATCGAGAATTTCCCCTGCTAAATACAAACCTTTTACCTTTTTGCTTTGTAAATCCTCATCCACTTCGTCCAAAGGAATCCCCCCTTTGGTCACTTGCGCGTAATCAAAGCCCAGCGTGCCTTTTACGGGCAACGTAAAACGTTTCAACGCACAAACAACGCTGTTGTCGTCCGTGGTTTGCAAACTTTTCATAATCGCCCTGCCCACTTGGTTGTTGACGATACCGCACAAACGTTCATTCTCTTCCAAAGCGGGAAAAGCCGCGCGCTTGTTCTTTAACGCCTGCAATAGCGTCTCCTTAGAAACGTCGGGCAAAAAATCGATGAACAGCGAAGCTTCTTTTTGCGCCGCGATAAACGCCGAAAGCCGGAACGCCGCATCCCCCGACACGCCGTAATCGGTAAAGATAATATCCCCTCGAAGGGTGTGCGATTTTTCTTTTCCTTCTCCTTGCCAACACGCCGTCACCGCCGCATCGAATACGCGGATACCTTTTAACGCGCGTATAGAAGAAGTATCCGTTTTCAGTTGTACAAGCGAAGGATAGAGCTTCGTTACGGTATGTCCAAAGCCTTGTGCTAAGGCATAGGCACTGCCGTCCGTTCCGAAATTTTTCGCTGCCTTTCCGCCCGTACAAATCGCCACCGTTTCCGCTTCGTATTTTTCGCCGTTTGCTGTTGTAAGGATAAACCCAGCGCTCGTCTTTTCCAAGGCAATAATTTGCGTGTCCGTCATCGTCGTAACGCCTTGATGCCGTAAGGCAAAACGCAACGTGTCGGTAAGTGCGGAAGCTTGCCTAGACGTGGGATATCCGCGCCCTCTTTCGTCAAAGAACACCAACACACCCAGCGAGCGGAAAAATTCGCAAAGAGAATGTTCGTCATAGCGTTCTATCAACGCCCCCGCAAGCGCAACACCTTTTTTTGACGAAGAAAAATACTTAGTATTTTTTACCGCTTTGTTGGTGACGTTGCCCTGACCGTTGCCTGTGGCGGATAATTTTCTCCCCACGCGTTCGCCCCGTTCAAACACCGCGATATCGCGCTCCGTTTGTGAAAGCGACGCCGCCAAGAACAACCCGGAAGCACCGCCCCCAATGATTGCCGTTTTGAATTTTCTTTCTTTTTTCGTAACCATGCTACTATTGTAAACTATTCACAAAAAAAAGTCAATATTTTCAAAAAAATAAGAAAAAAATTGTCGGGAATTATTGACTTTTTTTGCTTTTTATATTACAATATTTATAATAGAAAATTTTTCGGACTTTTTTACATAAAATACGCATACGTTAAATATGTAAAAAACCGATTACAAAAGGAGAACGAACATATGTATCTTGAAAACTTAAACGTAAAACCCATTCTTTGGATTTTGATTGGTTTCGCCGTTATTTTCGCTGCAATCTTCGTCGTCAGCTTCTTAATGAAATCCTCCAAGAAGAAGAGTGGCGGTATCAGTGCTGCGGAACAAAAAGAAATGGAAGAAAACATCAAAGCAATTGAAGAAGAAAAGCAAAAAGAAGCAGCGAAGAGATCTTTGAAAGAAAAGGTAGAAGCGCAACGCCAAGCGGCTATCAGACAAGAAGTGTTTGAAAAATTGGAAGCGCAAAGATTGGCAGCCGAAGCAGAAGAAAAACCCGTTTCTAAAAAGGCAACGAAAAAAGCCGCTGTTAAAGCAGAACCTGTAAAAGAAGAAGTGGCAGTAGCGGAAGAAAAACCCGCACCTAAAAAAGCGGCGGCAAAGAAAGCCCCTGCTAAAAAGGCTGAAAAGGTAGAAGAAAAAGCAGAAGAAAAAGTAGAAGAAAAGAAAACTCCTGCTAAGAAGGCTACCGCTAAAAAGGCTGAAAAGGTAGAAGAAAAGAAAGCTCCTGCTAAAAAGGTTGAAAAAGTAGAAAAAGTAGTGGAAGAAAAGCCCGTTTTGACGGATGATTCGGATACGGATACGCTTGCAAGATACGCTGGTAAGTGGGCAGTATATCACATTCTCACGGACGATGAAAACAACGATGACGATATGTACTTCTTCGAATTGCACGCGTCCAACGGTGAAAAGCTCCTCTCCTCCGAGGAATACACCTCCTATCAAGGCGCTGTACGCGGTATCGAAACGCATAAGACGAACATCTTAAAAGGCAACTTCAAAATCACCCTTTCCAAGAAAGGCGATTATATTGTAAAACTTTTGAGCGGTAGCGGCCAACTCCTTTGCACGGGTGAAAACTATGCAAACAAAGCACGTTGCGAAAGCGCTATCAAATCGATTAAGCGTTTTGCAAGAACGGCTATCGT
>JAZRRB010000154.1:0-3162 GCA_045650385.1 Candidatus Scatosoma sp.
ACGGTAAATTATCACTCTGACGGTACGGTAGAACTGATGGGTAACGTGAAAACCGTTTACGAAGGTACGTTAGAAATTTAAGATTTAGGAGAAAATGATGGACGTTTTTTACGAAGAAAGCGCAGTCAATCAAAATGCCGAGCGCGGTAGAAAGATTTATAAGGTTTTGAATATTGTTTCTTGGATATTTATAATTCTTTGCCTTATTTTTGCGTTTTGCACGATTATGTTGATTCCAAGCTGTAAAGATAGGTATGAAGCGGATTACGGATTTCACCTTTTCAATTGTTTGTTCATGCTTGGCTTTGCTTTAATGTTTTTCTTTGGCTGGTTTATATTTTATCAATTGAAGAAACGTGTAAATATCAGTTTCGATTATATTTTCGTTTCAGGGGAACTGCGTATTGCGAAAATTTTCAACGTCAATAGACGTAAATTAGTGGAACGTATTAGCTGTGAAGAAATGATACAAATCGGGGATACGGATAATCCTTCTTACGATCGATTGGCTTCTTCTCCTGATACCAAAGTTGTGTATTACACGCAAAACATGGAAGCCGCTGACGGGAAATTTTTTATGTATATTCTCCTTGCAGCCAGCAACGGTAAAAGATTGCTTGTGTTAGAAGCAAGAGAATTGCTTTTGATGAATATCATGAAGTTTGCAAGACGTAACGTTTTGGAAAGCGATTACGTTATGCAAGAAAAGAAGTTACAACAAAAACTATAAGTATGATTTATTTGGATAACGCGGCAACGACGAAACCGTCCGAAAGTGCGTTTGCAAAGGCGGAAACGTTTGCCATCCAACAATTTTATAACCCCTCGGCGTTATACAAAGAGGGATATGCGTTGCAGAGCGAGCTTAAAAAAGCGCGCTCCGCTTTGCTTTCCAAGGTGGCTGACGAAAATGCGTTCGAGTGGGTATTTACTTCTTGCGGAACAGAATCAGACAACCAAGCAATTTTTTCTTTTGCAAAACGCGGTAACGTGGTGACAAGCGCAGGAGAACATTCTGCTGTGTTTGCTGCTTTTACGGAATTAAAAAATCGTGGCGTTGTACAAACGCGGATAGCCCCGCTTAAAAAAGACGGTAGCGTGGATGTGGAAAAATTATTGGAACTTATCGACGAAAAGACGAGTTTCGTATCTATTATGCACGTGAATAACGAGCTTGGCTCTATCAACGATATCAATGTGATTGCAAGGCTTGTGAAAGCGAAAAATCCGCGCGTTATTTTCCATAGCGACGGCGTGCAAGCATACGGCAAAATACCCTTCCGCTTAGGGAAGGAGGTGGATTTGTATTCGGTAAGCGCGCATAAAATCGGTGGGTTGAAAGGCGTTGGCGGTTTAATAAAAAGAAAATCTTTGGTGTTGCCGCCGTATTTGATTGGTGGTGGACAAGAATCGGGTAAACGTAGCGGCACGGAAAACGTGTTTGGAATAAAACAGTTTGAGTACGCTGCCGAAGAGAAATTTTCCACGTTGAAAAATGATTGCGCTCGTTTGCAAAGTTATCGCGAAAAAATTTGGCAGGGCTTGGATAAAGAAATTTATATACGTTTATCTTCGGAAGAGGGTACGCCGTACATATTGAGTGTATCCGCTGTGGGACTTCGTGGGGAAGTGTTGTTGCACATGCTCAATGATAAAGGCGTTATCGTCGGGACGGGTTCGGCTTGTTCTTCCAACGCAAAAACGCGTTACAGCAAAGTGGTTTTGGCGTGCGGATACGACGAAAAAACGGCAGACGGGGTACTTCGTCTGAGTTTTTCGCCGCAAACGACGGGAGCGGAAATCGACGAGGCGATAATTTTATTAAACGAAACGGGGCGCGAATTAAAGCGCCGTATGCAATAGGTGAAATATGAAAAAAGTATTGATTATTCGCTATTCTGAAATTTGGTTAAAAGGCAAAAATAGGGGCTTTTTCGAGCGTGCTTTCGAAACGAATTTGGCGCGTGCGATAAAAGATTTTTCTTGTACGCTTATCAAACAAAGCGGACGTTATCTTGTTACCGAATTTGATGAAAGTGATACGGAAAGTATTATTGAAAAACTGAAAAAGGTATTCGGGGCGCATACGATTAGTCTTGCATACGAAACGGATTCGGATATGGATTCGATTTTTAACGCGGCGAAATTGATTTGCCGTGAAAGTGGTACGTTCAAGGTGGAATCCCACCGTGGCGATAAAAAATATCCGCTTACGTCCGTAGAGATAAGCAAAACGCTGGGCGGTTTGATTTTGTCTGCGTTTTATCATTTGAAAGTGGACGTGCATAATCCCGATTTTACGGTGCGCGTGGATATTCGAGAACATGGCAAAGCGCTTGTATTCGGTAATTATATCGAAGCGGCAAACGGTATGCCCGTTGGCACGGCAGGGAAAGGGCTTTTGCTCCTTTCAGGCGGTATTGATAGCCCCGTTGCAGGGTATATGATGGCAAAACGCGGTATGAAAATCGATTGTTTGCATTTCCATAGCTATCCGTACACCAATATGCAAGCGAAAGAAAAAGTAGTGGATTTGGCGAAGATTTTATCCGAATACACTTGCGGTACGCATTTGTACACGGTTAGCGTAACGCATATTCAAGAAGCGATTCACGAAAAATGTAAGCCGCAATTGATGATTACGCTTTTGCGCCGTTTTATGTACCGTATTGCGGAACGGCATGCACTTAAAATGGGTGCGCAATGCCTTATCACGGGTGAGAGTTTGGGGCAAGTAGCCAGTCAAACGATAGAGGGCATGACGTCGTCCAATTCGGTGGTGGAAACGTTGCCCGTGCTTCGTCCACTCGTTGGTTTTGATAAAAATGAAATTATCGATAAATCGGTGAAAATGGGCGCGTACGAAACGTCGATTTTGCCCTTTGAAGATTGCTGTACGGTGTTCTTGCCCGATTTCCCTGCAATTCGTCCTAAACTCGACGAAATTCAGAGAGAAGAAGCGAAATTAGATGTGGAAGGGCTTATCGCAGAGGCGTTCTCATCGATAGAAAAAATCAAAATATAAAAAGTAAGTAAAAGACAAAAATTTTTCAAAATGCACGTTATTTTGGCTTGACTTTTCTATAAAATTTAACTATAATGTCATAGTAATGTGCAAATGCTGCTATGGCTCAGTTGGTAGAGCGCGTCCTTGGTAAGGAC
>JAZRRB010000155.1:0-2841 GCA_045650385.1 Candidatus Scatosoma sp.
CGTACCTGCCCGCCCAAAAAGGCAAAATCCTCGATTTATCCGGCAAACAAGTGGGCGAACACGACGGCTTGATGTATTATACCCTCGGGCAAAGAAAAGGCTTGTATTTAGGCGGCATGAAAGGCGATAACGAGGGCGGAAGATGGTTTGTCGTTAAAAAGGATTTGCAAAACAATATCCTCTACGTTTCTCACGGCGACGAAACGCCACTCTATTCCAAATCGTGCGAGGTAAGCTCTTTTAACTGGATTCCCCAAAAACCGAGCGTAAAAGAATTTTCCTGTATGGCAAAATTCCGTTACCGTCAGCCCGACCAAAAGGTAAACGTACGGATAAACGACGACGATACGTTGCATATTGATTTTATCGAGCCGCAACGCGCCGTCACCGAAGGACAATACGCCGTTTTATACGACGGTATCAACTGTCTTGGCGGTGGCGTTATCGAAAGCGCGGAATATTAAAGCTGTTAGGAGTTATCATGGAAATCCAACACATTATCACCATTTCTCCGCTATATTCGGGCGGGAAAAAGTTATCCTTTTGGCAAAGCCTATTCAAAGGGTTAGACGCCAGCATGACAACGCCGAGCTCGTTCGGGTGGTACCATTTTTTATGTCTTGCGCTCGTTATCGGGCTTTGCGTTATCGTAGCGGTATATTGCAGGGATCTTTCGGACAAACGCTACGATAGGATTTTGCTGTATACCACCATTGCCATGGTGGCTTTGGAAATATACAAACAACTGAACTTCTCTTATAATTGGGAAGAAAACGTTTGGGATTACAGCTGGTATATCTTCCCCTTCCAATTCTGTTCTACACCCATGTACGTAATGCCGCTTGCGATTATCTTCCGCAAAAAGCAGCTCGTCCGTGACGCGCTTAGGGCGTATCTTGCAACCTATGGGCTGTTTGCTGGGCTTGCCGTGATGGTTTATCCAGACAACGTGTTCATAGAAACAATCGGCGTTAATATACAAACAATGGTACACCACGGCGGTATGGTCGTTATCGGCGTCCTTACTTGGGTTTCGGGCAAAGCAAAACTCAGCCATAAAACGGTGTTGTACGCCCTGCCCGTATTTGCGGCGCTTAGCACGCTTGCATTGGGCGCGAACTTCCTTTGGCATTTCGTAGGCAACGACGAATCGTTTAATATGTTCTATATCTCTCCTTACTATAATTCATCCTTGCCTATTTTGAGCACGTTACAACCGCTGTTACCCTATCCTGTATTTTTAATAGTATATCTTGTAGGTTTTACCCTTGCGGCGTATATCATGCTCCTTTTGGCGTGGCTTATCAATGTCATTTTCCAAAAAATACGGTGCCGTGTTTCCAAACACAAACAAGCGTAATATTTTTATAAACACATAGAATATTGATTAAAGAAAAAAAACCGCCAAAAGGCGGTTTTTTAGTATGCTGTTTGATTGATTATTCGTCAGCGCCCTCGGTTACCTTCTTACCGTAGAAGAATACCGATACGATACCAGGGCCACACGTTGCGCCGATGATAGGTCCCATCCACGTCGTCGTGATTTTGCCTTCCAGTTGCGGCAAACGCGCAAGAATTTCTTTCTTCAATTCTTCTGCGCCCTCAGGGCAAACCGCATGCGAAATGCAAACGTTTTGATAAGGCACTTCTTCGTAACGCTCAGCCATACGTTCCGCAACGCGAACAAACGAGGTATGTCTACCCTTTACCTTTTCCACCGCCAAGTTTCTACCCTTTGCATCGGAAATGATAATCGGTTTAATATTCAAAAGTCCGCCAAAAAACGCGCTCGTTGCGCTAACTCTACCAGCCGCTTTCATATACGTAAGCTTTTCAGGCGTTGCTTCTTGGTTCATTTCCAACTTGTGTTCTTCAAGCCATGCAGCCACTTCGTCAATGCTCTTGCCCTCAGCGCGAAGCTGTGCCGCCGTCAAGCAAAGAATACCAAGCGCACGAACGGCGCTAAGGCTGTCGATACAAATAACTTTTGCTTCGGGATATTTTTCCAACAATACGTCGCGCGCTTTATAGCTAGCTAAAACGGACGCGGAAAGCGCGGAAGAACAAGAAATGGAAAGCACGTCGTTGCCTGCCAAAATTTCCTTTTCGAATACTTCTTCATACGTTGCTTGCATGATTTGTGCCGTCTTCGTACGTACGCCGTCACGCATGCCTTGATAGAAGGCTTGTCTGTCTTCTTCTGTCCAGTCTAAGTCCGCATAACGTTCTTCCCCGTTACAAACCAAATACATGGGGATATACTGAATATCAAACTGCGCACGTTCTTCTTTCGTTAAATCACAACAGGAATCACTGTAAATAACAAATTTCTTCATGAGTTTTCTCCTTTGCCGTTAAGGCTTTTTCTAAATACTATTGTATACCCTATCCCCCTATTTTGTCAAGAGAAAAACGCAAATTTGTCATGATTTTTTGTTACACCGCCCATTTTTGCGCCTTATTGTAAAGCATATAAACGATATAGCACAAACGCTAAACAAAAAAAGCTTTATTAAGGTATTTTTACAGGCGATTGGCAATAAAAAACGGCTTGTCGAAACAAGCCGTTTTTTGCTTACCCTAACCAATTAGTTACGGGGATTTTTGATGTTTGCTTGCGCTGCTGCAAGGCGTGCGATGGGCACACGGTAAGGCGAGCAGGAAACGTAGCTAAGACCGATTTCGTGGCAGAATTCGATGGACGAAGGATCGCCGCCGTGTTCGCCGCAGATACCAAGGTGCATGTTGGGACGAACTGCTTTACCGCCGTTAACTGCCATTTCCATAAGTTTACCAACACCCGTCGTATCCAATCTAAGTCGGAGGCCAAGCGGTCTTAGG
>JAZRRB010000156.1:0-7176 GCA_045650385.1 Candidatus Scatosoma sp.
TCTCGACGATATGGAAGCGGCGCTCAAAGGTATGCTTGCGCCTAAACTTAAAGAAATCCTCACGGGTAAATGCGAAGTGCGTCAAACGTTCAATATCACGGGCGTGGGCACGATTGCAGGTTGCTACGTTATCGATGGTAAGATTGTCCGCGGCGGTAAACTCCGTATCTATCGCGAAGATATCATGATTTGCGAAGGCGGTGTAAAACAACTCAAACGCTTCAAGGACGACGTTAAGGAAGTGAACTACGGTTACGAGTGCGGTTGTGCCATCGACGGCTTTAACGAAATCCGCATTGGGGATATTATCGAGTGTTACGTTACGGAGGAAATCAAAGCGTAATGAAAGTATCGAGAACGTCGAGATTAAACGGCGAATACCAAAAGGAAATCAGCGGCATTTTGCGTAAAGTAAAAGACCGCAAACCCGACTTAAAAGGTCTTATTTCGGTGACGGAAGTGGACGTCGCGCCCGATTTGAAAACGGCGTACGTGTACGTGAGTATCTACGGCACGAACGAGGCGGAAACCAAACGCACTTTTACGCTCTTGCAAGAAAGTGCCGGGTTTATCCGCAAAGAACTTGCAGGTGTGATGCGTATGCGCACTGTACCTGCGCTCACTTTCCGCATGGACGGCAGTATGACATACGGCGCGAAAATGGACGAGATTTTCAAGAAGATTACCTATGCCACGCCCGAAACGGACGGAGACGAGGACAAAGACGAAGAGTAAAGAAAATACGCACCGTGCGTTTGTCACGTTGCGTTTTTCGTTATCAAAAGGAAGAAATTATGGAAAGCTTACAACGGATAGCCGATAGAATTAAAAAAGCGAAACAAGTGGCGATATTCGTGCACATGCGCCCTGACGGCGACGCGCTTGGCAGTGCGCTTTCGCTTGCTTGCGCGCTCGATTACTTGGGTATTGGAAGCGAGGTTTGCGTGGAAACGGATTTGCCGTCCAATTTGCTGTTTATCGACGGTTTGCAATCGGTGAAAAAGTTCCCGACGAAGGAATACGATTTGCTGATAACGCTCGATAGTAGTGACGAACAGCGTTTGGGCGCGCTGTTGGACGAGTTTAATAGGGCGAAACGAAAAATGGATACGATTAACGTTGATCATCACGTATCTAATACCAAATACGCAAAGCTTAATTACGTTAGAGAGTGCGCGGCAAATTGCATGAACGTAGCCAAACTCATCGAACACCTGGGTGCGCCGATTGACAAAAAGACAGCGGAATACTTGCTTGTGGGATTGCTTACCGATTCGGGTAATTTTGCGCACGACGACGTAAACGAAGAAACGTTTGCGCTGGCGGCAAAATTGGCGGCGGCAGGCGCGGATATACGTTATTACAATTACAATCTTTTCAAAAAGCAACCAAAAGCTCGCGCGGCGTTGCATGCGTTAACGATGAGCGGTATGCGCTTTTTCTTTGAGGATAGGTTTGCATTGATAACGATAACGCGTGAAGCGATGAAGAAATGCGGCGCGGATAACGGCATGACGGAAGGGTTTGTCGATTTCCCTTTGAACGTCGATACGGTAGAAGTGGCGGCGTCGATTATGGAAGTGGGGTATCGTCAGTATAAAATTTCCTTGCGTTCTAAAACGTACGCGGATGCCAATAAAATAGCTGGTACGTTCGGCGGAGGCGGGCACGTTCGTGCGGCAGGTTGTATGCTCTTTGGCGAGTTGGAAGAAGTCATTGACAGACTCTCCTACGCAGTATCGCAATATTTAGAAGATTGAATAAAAAAGTTTCGGGAAAACCGAAACTTTTTTTCGTGTAAAGAATCTTCCGCGCTTTCCTGTGGGGATATTTATTTTATAATGATAAAATAAAAAATCGCATTGACAAACGATACAAAAGCGTGTATAATACTTTTAGGAGAAACGTCAATGTTAAAGGATAAATTGCTTAAACTGAATATTAACGACGGGGTTTCCGCTTTTCGAAAAAACATTGCTGCCGTTTTGTTGGACGTACGTAAAGAGGAAGAATTTTCTTCCGGCTACGTGCCTGGCGCTATCAACGTGCCTTTGCAGGAAATCGAGGATGTAGAAGAGGTTGTTCCTGGAAAAAATACGTTGATTTACGTATATTGCAGAAGCGGCGTTCGAAGCGCGCAAGCGGTGACGGCGTTAAGGTATATGGGCTATACCAACCTTGTCGATTTGGGCGGTATTTTAGATTATGACGGTGAAATTATAAGATAGGCGATAACGTCAAACGGTGTTTTGAGTATGTTTTCAAAACGCCGTTTTTACGAAAAAACAAAAGAGAAGAAAAATGAGAAAAAGATGGCTATTGCTCATCCTTTTAGGTATGCTGTTTTCCCTAATTTTTATAACGGCTTGCCATGAGGAAATGCACGTACATAATTATAATACGGATTGGGAAAAAGACGCTACGTCCCATTGGTATCGTTGCTTTGATTGCGAGGAGATTACCAATTCGGAACCGCACGTCGGCGGCGAATCGACTTGCATAGAAAAAGATACGTGTGAGACGTGCGGACAAACTTACGGGGATGCAGGCTCTCACGTTTACGGCGTGCAAAAATATGACGAAACGCAGCATTGGAACGAGTGTGTTTGCGGTTTGGTTGACGAAACTTCCGTAACGCAGCACGCAGGCGGCACGGCAACGTGCGAGGCGCTTGCAAAGTGCGAAACGTGCGATACGGAGTACGGGGAACTTGCTACGCATACGTACACCGTGGACGGCGGTGATATGGAATATCATTGGAAGGAGTGTTCTTGTGGAGAGATTTTGCAAGAGAGCAAAACGTTACACCGTGATGAAGATGCCGGCTGTTTGGACGCGTGCGTTTGCGAGGATTGCGGCGTAACGTATAAAGAAAAGGGCGAACACTCGTACACGGAAATCCAATATAATGCCACGTGCCATTGGTGGAAATGCGCTTTTTGTGTAAGTGAAACCAAAGAAAGAGATATCCATTACGGTGGTGTGGCCGATTGCGACGAAAGGGCGGTTTGCGAGGTTTGCAAACAGCCGTACGGCGGGTTTGGTTTCCACAACTATGTATATTTGGGATATGATGAAATACATCATTGGAAAGAGTGCGCTTGCAATACGATAGAAGAGGGAACAAAAACGCTTCATGGCGGCGGCGAAGCAACTTGTAAAGAAAGGGCACGTTGCGAAACTTGCGGCGTATCTTACGGCGAAACGTTAGCGCATACGTATGACGTGGAGAAAGACGATGAAGCGTATACTTGGAAAGAGTGCGTTTGCGGTGAAATAGAGGAAGGTAGTAAAATGCCGATAAAACCGTCTGAAACGCCTGGTGACGGCGGTTCGGGTGACGATGTGGACAACGGTTCAAACGACGGCACGGGCGACGGTGCAGGTGACGGTACAGGCGACGGTGCAGGTGACGGTACGGGGGACAATCCTCCCGAAAATCCTTCTGATAATCCTTCTGATAATCCTCCTAATAATCCTCCTGACGAAACGTTTGTTGCGCCGACAGGAGAAGGTACGGAAGATAACCCTTACGTGCTTACGGCAGGCGTATCTTACAAATGGAGCGTAAGCAGTTACAGTGACGTTGTCTATTTCGTTTACGAAACGACTTCGGCGGAAAACGTGGCGTTTATCGATTTGGAGAACGTGGACGATACTTCGTTTAAGTTTGGTACGGATATGTATTTTATGGAGGGAATAGACCCTGCGTATATCGAATTATCCGCGTGGGATACATACTATTTCATTTGTCAGGCGAATACGGCAGGGGAAATGAGATTTACATTTGTTACAGAATAAAGAGGAAATAAGTATGCAATGGATATGGGTAAGCGATAAAAGCGCGCGTTGTGCGGAATTTCAAACGGAATTGAATTATCATGGCGGAAATGCAATTCTCAAAATATCGGCAAAAGATAAATTTGCGGTGTATATCAATAATGTATTCGTCTATCACGGCAGAGGGATTCACGACGTACCCAAACATAAGACGGTAACCAGCGTAGACGTGACGGCGTTTTTGAAAACGGGGAATAACGTATTGCGCGTGGAAAGTGCGTACGTGCACGTGGAGGACGAAGCGTTTTATATGCCCTCGGCGGTGGCGTTTGAGGTGTTTGTAAACGGCGAAGTTATCGCAAAATCGTGCGAGGATACGCTTTGTAGAAAAGGAACGCATTTTTCCGCTGGCGGTGTGGTGACGGGTATGCTTGGGGTTGGGCTTGCCTACGATTTCACGGCAAGCGGCGACGCTTGGCAAAAGAGTACGTTGGTGGATAGCGGTTGCGTGGAAACACCGCGTAGAATTCCGCTTTTGAATACGGGCGCTCCGCTTCCCTCGACGATTGTCGCGCAAGGCATTTTTGCCTTCCGTGACGGCGAGAAATTGGGCGAAAAAATGCAACGGGCTTGGCTTTCTTCCATGCGCTTTGCGCAAATGACGGGAAAGAATAGGACGGTGCATGCCGATTTGCACGAGGCGGTGACGTTTACGGCAAAGGGGGGTGACGGCGTGTTCGTGCTGGCGGATATCGGCTTTGAAACGGCAGGTGTTGTCAGCTTTTCTTTGACGGTAGATAAGACGTGTAAGGCGTACCTTGGTTGGGGGGAACACCTTTCCGATTTGCGCGTTCGTACGGAAATCGACGATAGAAATTTCGCACAAGAATTTGTACTAAAAGAGGGTAAAAACGATTTCGATGGGTATTTGGAACGTATCGGTTGCCGTTATCTTTGCTTGTACGTAGAAGCGGAAAGCGTGACGGTGGAAAGATTGAGCGTTCGCGAAGTGAATTATCCCTTCCGTTATCCGAAAAAGGATTTTGGGGATAGACTCTTAAATAAAATTTACGAAACGGGAAGACGGACGCTCGATTTATGTGCGCACGAATATTATGAGGACTGTCCTTGGCGCGAACAAGGGCATTATGCGGACGGACGGTATCAAATGCTGTTTGGGTATTCGGCGTTTGAAGAATATGAATATCCGAGAGAGAGTATCCGTTTGATGGCGTACGCCTCGCGGCAAGACGGGTTTGTGGAATTGCGTTCGCCTATGGCGAATCCGTTTACAATCCCTGCCCATACGGCGCATTGGCTTTTGGCGGTATGCGAAAATGCGGAAGCCGATTATAACGAAGAATTTATCAAAGAAATGTTGCCGTACGCGGAAAAAATGCTTGCGGCGTTCCAAAGACGTACAAACGATATCGGTATCACCGTCTTTTCGGAAAAAGAGTATTGGAATTGGCACGATTGGACAAACGGTTTAGAGGGCGGCGACGAGCTATTTATGCGCACGAAGCCTTTGCCCCCTGACGGCGCCGGTATTTTGACGGTGTTCATTTGCAAAGCGGCAAAGGAATTTGCGAAACTCGAAAGAAGAGTAGGAAATATCCAAAAAGCGGAAGAACTCGCCGCGTACGGGGAAGAGCTTTCAGAAAAATTGGAGAATTTTTACGACGAGGAAAAGGGCTTGTACGCTTCGTACGTCCGTCAAGCAACGGGGAAAGAGGGGTATCACGCGTATATGCAATCGCTTGTGGTACTCGCAAAAGACTTGCCGAAGGAACGGGCGGAAAACATTTGTAAGGCGCTCAAAAATCCCAAGGGGGTTATGGAAGACGTTGGGTTTGGTACGCTCGTTTGGAAATACGAGGCGATTATAAAATCCATGAAAGATATCGCTTGGTGTGTGGAGGATATTTGTCAGCGTTGCGGAAAAATGCTGTTTTCCGGCGCGACAAGTTATTGGGAAACGCCGCTTGGCGAGGCGGATTTCGATGATGCGGGCAGTCTTTGTCACGCATGGACAAGCGTGGCTTGTTATATCTTTGATAAATACCTGCCACAGGCAAAATAAGAAAAAAGCGGCGGTTTCCGTCGCTTTTTGCATAGTTTTTCTCCGTTTGGTTACACTATATATAGCGACACGGAGGAAAATATGGGAAAATTTGAAGAAGTATACGCCATTAACGTAAACGATAAGACGGAGAAGAAAGGCAATTTGACGTATCTTTCTTGGGCGTTTGCGTGGGCGGAATTTAAGAAAGTGTATCCCGAAGCGAGTTACAAAGTCAACGAGTTCGACGGTGCGTTTTGTTCGGGTAACGAGAAAATGGGGTACATGGTACAAACGCAGGTAACGGCAGGGGATAAGACGTATGAAATGTGGTTACCGGTTATGGATATGCGCAACAATGCAATTTTGCAGCCGAAGATGACGGAAATCAATAAGACGATTATGCGTTGTCTTACGAAAAATTTGGCGATGTTTGGTTTGGGTTTGTATATTTATGCCGGGGAAGATTTGCCCGAAGCGTCCGATTTTGCCCCGATTACCAAAAAGGAACTGCGTGAAAAATGGCAGGTGACGGACGTGGAAAAGACGATTAAATGGTATGAAAATCAGCTTGGTATGACGATGGAAAAGTGGGGCGCGGAAGAATGCGAAGCGGTACGAGGCGTATTGAAAGAACAAAAGGAAAAGAAAACGCGGAAAACGCCGCCTACACGTACGCCTTCGAAAAAAGCCGTTAATAAATAGGAAGGTTTGATTGCAGGGGATATAAAAATTTTTTTTGTTTTTTTGAAAAAATTTACTTTCATATACTTGTGAAAATGAAATAAATTTGATATAATGTTTTTGTAATAAGGTTGATAAAGCCGAACGGAAATTTTAATTAAAGAGGTTTTGATTTATGGAAAAATTGTACACAGGAAAAACGAAAGACGTTTACAAGCTTGAAAACGGCAACGTAATGCTCAAATTCAAAGACGATTGCACAGGTAAAGACGGCGTATTCGATCCGGGTGAAAACACGGTAGGGCTTACGATTGAGGGTATCGGTAAGGCAAACTTGAAGTCTTCCGTATACTACTTTGAAATGTTGAAAAAAGAAGGTATCAAAACGCACTACGTTTCGGCTGATATCGACAACGCTACAATGGAAGTGCTTCCCGCAACGGTGTTCGGTCACGGTTTGGAAGTAATTTGCCGCTTGGTGGCAACGGGTAGCTTTATCCGTAGATATGGCGAATATATCGAAAACGGTACGCGTTTAGAGGGCGGCTACGTAGAATGTACCTTCAAAAACGACGAAAAGGGCGACCCCCTCGTTACGGCGGAAGGTCTAAGTCGGAGGCCAAGCGGTCTTAGGAAGACAAGACCTGATA
>JAZRRB010000157.1:0-4723 GCA_045650385.1 Candidatus Scatosoma sp.
TGGACAATTCATGAGGGGTCCGTTCGGGGCTATTCGTCAAAAAGATAAATTTTTTATCGTTTTCAAGTAGCCAATTCACGAATTCCCGAACGCCGTCAAGAATTTTACTGCCGTGATAAATCACGCCGTCCATATCGCAAATAAATGCTTTTTTACTTCTAATTTCGTTCATTTTAGCCTCGTTTAGTTATCATCGTATCTTTCAATCGAACGAATAAACGTATGCGCCTTCATAATCTCGTCCAAGTGTGCGGAAGAATATTCTACCCCCGTCGTTAAAACTGCATGATAAAGCAATTCGTCGTTCTCTCTCGATACCACAAGTTTATGGAATCTATCAAATTCGAACAATTCTTTAACGAGTTCACGTTCATTTGTTTTTTGTACAAACACGATTTTGACGGAATACATTTTCTTATGGCGGAAAATTTTTCTATGTAAGCACCATTGAATCACAATCAAAACGATTGTCGCAATGATCGCCACCAGCCAAAGTCCGCCGCCGCAAGCCATACCAACGCCTGCCGTAGCCCATACGCCCGACGCCGTCGTAAGACCGTGTACAACGTTCTTTTTATATACGATGATACCCGCGCCTAAGAAACCGATACCCGTTACGATTTGCGCCGCTACACGTGCAGAGTCCGCCTCGCTGTCAAACGCGAATTTGGAAATTACCATCATAAGCGCCGCACCGAAAGATACAATCGTATGCGTTCTAATACCCGCTTCTTTTTCACGGAATTTTCTTTCCAAACCGATAAAAAAGCCCAATAACGAAGCCAAAATCAAATCCAATGCCAACCAAAGTTGTTGTATATTGAAATATTCTAAAAATCTTCCCATACTTCACCTCTTATTATGTAACCGTATTATTATAATACAAATTCATGCAAATTAGAACAACTTTTTATCCTCATCACAACGTAGTGCCGTAATGATTTTTCATTGGCATTTTTTATACGTTTTGATACGTAAACGATTCCCAAGGCAATTGCGCGTCTTCTCTTCCTGCAATAACCCCGTCAACGTGCATCAACATCGGGAAATCTTTCAAGCAAACTTCCCCTTTCTTTGCGCGTACTTTAATCGCTTCCGCAACACGTCTTGCAACAACGAGGGATTCAAGCGTAACGCCGTTCAATGCAGCAACAGCGTCGTCGTATTTCATACCGCGGCCAAGCAAAATACCGATTTTACGCGTTCTACCGCCGTATACGGTTACGTACAAATCGCCAAAGCCGATGCATTCGCTATTTTCCGTTGCGCCTTGCATTTTCAACAATTTCTTCATTTCTTTTACTGCTTGATAGAATGCGCCTGCCTGCGAGTTAAAGTGCAAACCGCAATCTACGCCGTTTTCTCTTTCGCAAAGACCAATCGTCAAGGCAATACCCAACGCGTATCCGTTTTTCAACGCAACGGCACTTTCCAAACCGATAACGTCGTTCGTGAGGGAAATATGATAATAGGACGTGGTAAGCGCCTTTCTCATCATCGCCAACGTATCCGCATTTTTACCGCAGAAAGCAACTTCCGTTTGATCGTGGTAAACGAGTTCGTAAGAGGTGCAAGGCCCGCCGATTGCGCAAATTTCACGCGTTAAGCCCTTTTCCGCAAGCTTACGCTCCCAATAATCGGGATAAGAAATAAGCGTACCGTCTTCCAAATTGATAAGACCTTTCGTTACGGACAAAACGGGAATATCCGATTCTTTTTCGCTCAAAACGTTTTCAAGGAACCAATCTACACCGAACGAGCTAACGCCGCAAATAATGAAATCGGAGCCTTTTACCGCTTCTTTCCATTCTTCAAATTGATAATAGGAAATACCTTCGGGGAATACTCTATCAAACTTCAAATGCTTATTGCTGATTTTGCATTCATCGATAATCTCCCTATCCAACGGCGTACCTACAACCGCCACTTCGTTTCCGTTTTCGCGCGCGGGGAACGCCAATGCCGAACCCATCATCCCTGCGCCAATAATTGTAATTTTCATATTTATATCCTCCGTTAAATTATATTATTTCTTAATTTTTATTATTCTACAATCCCTGCTACGACCAAATTTGCGTCGTCGCAAATATTTTCCACCAAAACGTCGCCCAATGATACAGGCTTTTTGCATACCGTTTTGTTGATTTTTTCCATTACCTCAAAAATTGCGTCTTTACGAACAGGTCTATCCGTTTTGACGGGTATCATTTCTCCGTCTTCCGCACGAACGGTAGAAGTGACAACTCTTTTCGGGCAAACTACTTCCGCTTCCGCATACAGTTTCCCTCTCGGACAACCGTTGCCGCTTAACGAAACCACTTTTCCTTCTTCTAACGTCACTTCGATTTCACAACCGATAGGACACTCGATACAAGTCAACATTTTAACCATTTTGCACCTCCAACGAAACCTCGATATCGCCTTCTACGTCGTCTAATTTCGTTTTTAACAGCATCAACGTTTCCATTTCCCCAGGCACGGCGATTTTCTTTTTCTTTTGCACCAACACCTTATCGCCGCACTTTGCCGTAATCGTACAATCTTTGAACGTATTCGTTACACGGAAGAAAAGTTTTACGTTGCCGTCTAAGTTTTTATCAATTCTTTGGGGGCATACGTAGGATACGTTTTTGCCGTTGGCAACATTTACGTAATTTTCCGCTTGTTTGCCGCTTAAAATGTACTTCGCCGCGTACATGCCTGCCATTTCCGCTTCCTCGGACACAAAGTCAACAAGGTCGTGCACCTGCAATACGTTACCGCACGCAAAGATACCCTCTTCGCTCGTTTCACGCGTCTGACTTACAACTGCGCCGCGCGTTCTGGGCGAAAGTTCTATGCCTGCGTCTTTTGTCAACTCGTTTTCGGGAATCAAGCCCACCGAGAAGAGTACCGTATCGCAATCGAAATGCATTTCCGTCCCCGGAATCGGTTTCTTGTTTTCATCCACTTTGGAAACAACAACACCCGTTACTCGTTTATCCCCCTCGATTTTCGTAATCGTATGGTTCAAATAAAGCGGAATATTGAAATCGTCCAAACATTGTGCTATATTACGCTTTAAGCCGCTGGAATAGGGCATAATTTCGCAAACAGCAAGCACTTTTGCGCCTTCCAACGTCATTCTACGCGCCATAATCAAACCGATATCCCCCGAACCGAGAATGACTACCTTCTTCCCGGGCATATATCCTTTTATGTTCACGTATTTTTGCGCCGTACCAGCCGAATAAATACCTGCAGGACGCGTACCTGCTACGTTCAACGCGCCACGGCTTCTTTCACGGCAACCCATTGCCAAAATCACCGCTTTGGCTTGCAATGTAAAAATGCCGTCTTTCGTATTGATAGCCGTTATCTTTTTATCTTTCGAAAGGGACAATACCGTCGTTTGCGTCAATACTTCGATATTTCTTTCCCGAACACCCATAATAAAGCGAGCCGCGTATTCGGGGCCGGAAAGACTTTCCTTAAATCTCGTCAAACCAAAGCCGTTATGAATACATTGATTGAGGATACCGCCCGTTTTTTCTTCACGCTCTAAAATCAAAATATCTTTTACGCCGTTATCATACGCGGAAATCGCCGCAGCCAAACCTGCAGGGCCACCGCCGATAATCACCAAATCGTAATTCGTTTTCATTTCGTCACCCCCGTCAAAAGGTATGCGCCCTTTCCGTTTTTCGTAACTTCTTCCAACGCAATGCCTTGTTCTTTGGCAATCAATTCCGCTACGTACGGTTGACAGAAACCGCCTTGGCATCTACCCATACCCGAACGCGTTCTACGCTTTACGCCGTCGATATCTTTTGCGGGAGGATTTTCGCGGATTGCCCTTAAAATTTCCCCTTCCGTTACTTGTTCGCAACGGCAAACGATTTTTCCGTACGAGGGATCTTTCTTAATCATCTCGTTCTTCTCTTCCATCGAAAGGTTTTTGAAGAAATAATCGGGTTTTCTATATCCGTTAAACGCAGCGTTGGCTTCAAGTGCCATATATTCGCCCACGAGTTCTTCTACTACGTATTTTGCAATGGCAGGCGAGGCGGAAAGTCCGGGCGATTCAATCCCTGCACAATGAATAACGCCTTGCGCATTTTTGCTCTTTTCAATGATAAAATCGTGTCTTGAAGAATAAGCACGAATACCTGCAAACGAAGTAATCGTATTGAACAACGGCGGTCGTTTCGTCATTTTATTTGCTTTTTCAATCACGAACGACAAGCCGTTTGCGCTCGTTTCCTTATCACCGATTTCTTGTTCCTCTGCCGTCGGTCCAAGCAAAATATTGTTATCCACCGTTTGCGTTACGAGGATACCCTTACCAGCTTTCGTCGGCGTAAAGAATAACGTGTGGGAAACGAAATCGCCGCTTTCTCTATCGAGCAAAATATATTCGCCTTTTCTTGCGCTAACGTCAATACCGTTATCGCCCAACATTTGCGCGATTTTACCGCTATTAAGCCCTGCGCAGTTGATAATCATTTTCGAACAAACTTCTTGCCCGTCTTCCGATTTTACAATATAGCCGTTTTCCGTTCTTTCAATGCTTGCTACGGCAAAATCTGTCATAAGCTTTGCGCCGTTATCCATTGCGTTCCCGATTGCCGCAATTGTGAGTTCATAAGGGCAAACAATACCGCCCGTAGGCGCATGCAAAGCCGCCAAAGCTTCGTCGGAAATATTCTTTTCCATTTCACGAAGACGAGCTTGGTCAATAATT
>JAZRRB010000158.1:0-6379 GCA_045650385.1 Candidatus Scatosoma sp.
CATGGCTACGATCCGACTTTAGCCTTGTCTATAAATGAGATAGGTATTGATTTTCGGGGCGGTGAAATCTTTCAATTTTACCTCTTCCAAACTTCCGTTCTCTAACTTGTCTTTCACAAGCTTATATGGCAAAAAGGAGTACCCAAGTCCGTTTTCAAGATAAGGCATCAGCTTAGAGGTATTGTCCACGTCCAAACGGAATACGTGATTTTTCGGGAAGAGAGAGCGGATAAATACGCCTGCGTCCGAAAGGGTTAAATCGCACATAAGATAGGGCATTTTGGAAAGTTGCGTTTTGGTAACGCCGTTTTGGTATTCGTTTTTGCCCTTGCCGCAAACGAGCGCCACTCTATCCTCGTCGTATACGTCGCATACGTACCCAGCCCGTTTTAAGGGCACGGCGGAAAATACCATATCTAACATGTTATCCTGTAATTGCTGAATTAAATCAAGCGAGTGCCCAAGCATCACCTTTATCGACGTGACGGAATTGTCTTTCAAACACTCGTCCACCAGCGGTTTGACGTACACCTCGTAGGTAGCGTTGATTGCGCCGATACTAAATTTACGGCTATGGGAAGAAAGGGCGTTCATTTCCTCGATAGAGGTGTCCTGCAATTCGAGGATGCGTTCCGCATAGCGCAAGAAAATTTCGCCTGCCTCGGTAAGCGTCACCGTTTTCGAGCCGCGTGAAAAGAGTTTTTTGCCCACTTCCTTTTCCAATTCCCCGATACGGTTGGTTACCGTCGATTGCGCGATACGCAGCTTTTCCGCCGCCAAAGTGAAGTTTTTAACTTTTGACAAAAATATAAATGTTTTCAATTCTTCGGTGTTCATAGAAAAAATAAATTATCCTTATCATAATTATCGATTTAATTAATTATAACGCCGATAAAAGGAAAATGCAAGTGAATTTCATAAAAAAATAAAAATATTTTTTGTAAATAGGATTTTTATTCCTATGCGCTTCGTTGATTGACAAAAAAGGGAAAATTCGTTATACTATTAGACAATAGGAGTTTATTTATGAAAACGACGATTACGCAAGCGGTAGAAAAGATACGCGAACAATTAAAAAACGGCAATCCTTTCGGGGAGAAAGTGACGCTTGTTGCGGCGACGAAAACGCAAGGTGTAGAGGCAATCAACGAGGCGATACGCGCAGGCGTGGACGCCGTAGCGGAAAACAAACCGCAAGAATTTCGGGATAAAAACGAATTCTTATTGCCTTGCCCTAAGCATTTCATCGGGCATTTACAAACAAATAAAGTAAAATACCTCGTTGGAAAGGTGGAACTTTTCCATTCTTGCGATAGAGAGGATTTGGCAAACGAAATTGCCAAACAATCGATAAAAAACGGCGTTGTTTCTAATGTTTTGATACAGGTGAATATCGGGGACGAAGAAACGAAAGGCGGTTATACGTACGAGGAAGCGAAGGAAACGTTTTTACGCTTGAACAAAAAGGACGGGCTTTGCGTTAAAGGGTTTATGGCAATGTTGCCCGATACGGACGACGAAACGTTGCTCCGCGCGTTGGTGCGTAAAATGCGCGCGCTTTACGAGTGGGGAAAAACGCAATCGGATAAGGTGGAATATTTATCCGTGGGCATGAGCGGAGATTATAAATTATGCGTAGAAGAGGGTAGCAATACGGTGCGTATTGGCTCTACCATTTTCGGCGCGAGAAATTATAATAACGTTTAAGAGGTGGGTATGGAAACGTCGGTAAACAACGGATACGCGCTTGTAACGGGTGCGACGGGCGGTTTGGGAAAAGCGTTTGTATTCGCGCTTGTTGAGAAAGGGTACAATCTTGTTTTGACGGGAAGAAGCGAGGATAAATTGCTTGCTTTGCAAGAAGAGCTTTTGCAAAAGTACGACGTGCAAATTCATACCGTCGCCGCCGATTTATCGGAGGAAGATGACCGACTTGCGCTTATGAAAGAAATTTCCTCTAAAGGCTTGAAAATAAGCATGCTTGTCAACGCCGCAGGGGCGGACGTCCAAAAGGCATTTTCCGCCTATACGCAAGAGAAATTGATTTTTCAATGCCGTGTGAATTTCGAGGCGGCGGTATCGCTTTGCCGTTTTGCTATCGAACATAAGGCGGAACGTTTGGAGATTATCAATATATCCAGCGTTTCGGGTATTTACCCGATGCCGTATTTTGCGATATACAGCGCGACGAAAGGGGCGCTTACTTCTTTTTCCGTGTCTTTGCGCGAGGAGATGAAAGGGCAAAACGTGGCGGTTACGGCAATTTTGCCTGGCGCAATGCCCACGCGCGCGGATATCAAAGAACAAATCAAAGGGCAGGGGCTTTGGGGAAAACTCGCTGCAAAATCTCCTGAGTGGGTGGCGGAATACTCGCTTAAAGCCGTTCGTAAAAATAAGCGCAAGAAAATCCCCGGATTTTGGAATAAAGTCATGCGTATTTCCACGGCTTGGCTGCCTACCGCTTGGCGTTTGAAATTTATCGCAAGACGTTGGGGTAAAATCAGTAAGGACGCGTTTTGACGAAAATTTTACGATTATTAAAAAGTAATCTTTGATTAGGGCGTACAAATCCTTGACAAATGTGAGAAAATCCGCTATAATCGATTTAATAAATTTATAATAGCCGTTCAATCGAAAAAATAAAACGATAGGACGAGGAGTAAATAGAAGGAAAGTGAGATTATGATTGAATTAAATCCCATGAGCAACTTATTGGAAATGGATCAATACACGTACGAATTGCAAGACGTAAAAGAGCCTTGCTTATTCCGTGATATTTATCCGTACGACGAAGTGCCCAAAACGCCGTTCAACCATCGCCGTGTGCCTATGAACATGCCCAGCGAAATTTGGATTACGGATACGACGTTCCGTGACGGGCAGCAATCGCGTGCGCCGTACACCGCGAAACAAATCGTGGATTTGTACAAACTTTTGGCGCGTCTTGGCGGTCCGAAAGGTATTATCCGCCAAAGCGAATTTTTCGTATATACGAAAAAAGATAGAGAGGCGCTTGAACAATGTATGGCGCTCGGCTATAAATTCCCCGAAATTACGACGTGGATTCGCGCGAAGAAAGAGGACTTTGCGATGGTGCGCGATATCGGTATCAAGGAAACGGGTATTCTTGTTAGCTGTTCCGATTATCACATCTTCAAAAAGTTAAACATGACGCGCCGTCAAGCGTACGATCATTACCTTTCGGTGGTAAAGCAAGCGTTTGACGCAGGCATTTCGCCCCGTTGCCATTTGGAAGACTTGACGAGAGCTGATTTCTACGGTTTCGTAGTACCTTTCGTAAACGCTTTGGTGGAACTTTCGAAAGAAGCGGGTATTCCCGTGAAAATTCGTATGTGCGATACGATGGGTTACGGTATTCCGTTTGCAGGCGCAGCGCCTCCCAGAAGCGTGCCCGGTATCGTTTATGGGTTGCATCACTATTCCAACGTTACTTCGGAAATGCTCGAATGGCACGGTCATAACGACTTCTATATGGGCGTAGCAAATGCGGTAAGTGCATGGTTGTACGGTGCTAGCGGTGTAAACTGTTCGCTCCTTGGTATCGGGGAAAGAACGGGTAACGTACCTACGGAAGCAATGGTTATGCAATATGCGTCTTTGCGCGGTTCGCTTGACGGTATGGATACGACGGCGATTACGGAGATTGGCGAATATTTTGAAAAGGAACTCGATTATCCTATTCCTCCCATGACGCCGTTTGTAGGTAGCGCGTTCAACTTAACGCGTGCAGGAATTCACGCCGATGGTATGATGAAGGATGCGGAAATTTATAATATTTTCGATACGGAAAAGATTTTGAACCGTCCTGCGGAAGTTTCCATTTCCAACACTTCGGGCTTGGCAGGTATTGCGTATTGGATTAATAAACATTTCAAACTGCCCCCTGAAAAGCAGGTGAGCAAGCAAGATTGGATTGTGCAAGAAATGAAAACGCAAATCGACGCGCTTTACGCCGACGGCAGAACGACGGTTATGGGCGAAGACGAGCTTATAAAACTTTTCCGCGCGAATAGCAAAGACGGGCGTTGTGCTTTGAATTTCTTTGATTTATAATATTTAAGTGAGAGATAGATATGGGTTATACGATTGCACAAAAAATTATCAAAAACCACCTCGTTTGCGGTGAAATGGTGACGGGCAAGGAAATCGGGCTCCGTATCGACCAAACGCTTACGCAAGACGCTACGGGTACGATGGCGTATTTGCAGTTTGAAGCGATGGGCATCGATAGAGTAAAAACCGAACTTTCCGTTGCGTATATCGACCATAACACATTGCAAGCAGGTTTCGAAAATGCGGACGACCACCGTTATATTCAAACGGTAACGAAGAAACACGGTATCCGTTTCTCCCGTCCCGGTAATGGCATTTGTCACCAAGTACATTTGGAACGTTTCTCCAAACCTGGCAAAACGCTCATCGGTTCCGATTCCCACACGCCCACGGCAGGCGGTATCGGTATGCTCGGTATGGGTGCAGGCGGTTTGGACGTAGCGGTAGCTATGGGCGGCGGTACGTATTACATAACCATGCCTAAAATGATACGCGTAAACCTTATTGGGAAACTTTCCGATTACGTTGGCGCAAAGGACGTTATCTTGGAAGTATTGCGTATCCTCGGTGTAAAAGGCGGCGTAGGCGCGATTGTCGAATACGGCGGTGAGGGCGTGAAAACGCTTTCCGTGCCTCAACGTGCGACGATTACCAACATGGGCGCGGAACTTGGCGCAACCAGCTCGATTTTCCCGTCCGACGAAGTGACGAAAGCGTTCTTGAAAGCGGAAGGCAGAGAAGAAGATTTCATTGAACTTTCTTCCGACGTAGACGCGACGTTCGATGCAACGTATACCGTTGATTTGAGCGCGTTAAAGCCGTTGGCGGCTTGTCCGCACAGCCCCGATAACGTGAAAGCGGTAAAAGAGCTTTCGGGTATGAAAATCAATCAGGTATGTATCGGTTCTTGTACCAACTCTTCCATGCAAGATATGCTTACGGTAGCGGCGATGCTCAAAGGAAAAACGGTGCATCCCGACGTAAGTTTGTCCATTTCTCCCGGCTCGAAACAAGTATATACCATGCTTGCAGAGTGCGGTGCGCTTGCCGACTTAATCAATGCCGGTGCGCGCGTTTTGGAATGCGCTTGCGGACCTTGTATTGGTATGGGTTTCTCGCCGCAATCGGCAGGGGTGAGCCTTCGTACGTTCAATAGAAATTTCCTCGCAAGAAGCGGGACGGCGGATGCGCAAGTATATTTGGTTTCGCCCGAAACGGCGGCGGCTTCCGCGGTGGCAGGCGTGTTTACCGACCCCACGACGCTGGGTGTTGCGCCTAAGGTGGAAATGCCTTTGGCATTTAAGATTAACGACAATCTCATCGAAATGCCCGTTTCGGCGGATAAGATGGACGAGGTGACGGTAGAACGCGGCCCGAATATTAAACCGATTCCCGTAGGCAAAGCGCCTGAGGAAGACCTCGCGTGCGAGCTGATTTTGAAGGTGGGTGACGATATCACAACCGACCATATCATGCCGGCAGGTACGAAAGTATTGCCGTATCGTTCCAATGTGCCGAAGCTTTCGGAATTCTGCTTTACCGTATGCGATAAAGATTTCCCTGAAAGAGCGAAGAAAAAGGGCGGCGGTGTCATTTTAGGCGGCGCAAACTACGGTCAAGGCTCGTCGAGAGAACACGCGGCGCTCGTGCCCTTGTATTTGGGTATCAAAGCGGTTGTGGCAAAGAGCTTTGCGCGTATCCACGTGGCGAACTTGATTAACTTTGGTATCGTGCCGATGACGCTTAAAAATCCCGACGATTACGACAAATTTAACGAGGGAGATAGCTTGGAAATCAGCGGCTTTGCGGCGGCGGTAAAAGGCGCAAACGAAGCGACGCTTGTCAATAAGACGAACGGCGCAACGGCTACGCTTGTGCTTACGCTTTCCGCTCGTCAAAGAGAAATACTCTCGGCTGGCGGTTGCCTCAATTATACGAAAAACAAGTAAGGAGCAGTATTATGGAAAATCAAGAATACAAAGCGCAACTCGACGTTGCTTGCGAGAAATTTAGAAAAATCCTCGAAAAGCAACTCGTACGCGTAGAAGATATGAAATCGCAAGGGGATTTCGTCGATTATAAAGCGCTCGATTGTATCAAAATCGGCGTTTGCGGAGGCGATGGTATCGGTCCGATTATCTCCGCACAAGCAAGAAGAGTGCTCGAATTTATTTTGGACGACTTGGTAAAAGCAGGCAAAGTAGAATTTAAGGACATTGAAGGGCTTACCATTGAAAACCGTATCGCAAAAGGCAAGGCTATCCCCGACGACGTCATGGCGGAGCTTAAAGCTTGTCATATCATT
>JAZRRB010000159.1:0-5898 GCA_045650385.1 Candidatus Scatosoma sp.
AAACGGTGGGGAACAACCTTTTAACGGGCAAGAAAAAAGTGTATGATACCTTGCGTAAATACACGGGCTTTTTCGGCAGTTTGCGCCGTATCTTAAAAAGAAATTTGTGAGGGGCAGGTATGCGACGAAAGGATAGGGCGATTGAGGAATTCAAACGGGCAAACGACGTGATTCAAGCGGATAAGTCGGTGATGAGCGAGGCGTGTAAAGCGCTCGTTTTACAGGATTTTGCGGAGAAGTTTAACGAGTATTTCGATTTAACGGGATTACCGCGTATGGAACTAACGTGTCGCAACGGCACGTATTTTGTCGGGGTATCTTTTGAGGCGGAACGAATAAAAAAATTTAACGTATTAAAATAAAAAGGCACGAAAGGAGAAACAATGTATGAAGAGAAAATTTGACGTTATTACCGATTCGGGTTGCGATATGCCCGAGCAGTATTTTAAGGAAAAGGAGATTGTTTGCGTAAAGCTGGGTTTTACCATGAACAATATCAATTACGAGGGTGAGGACGGGGAACATATCGATGAAAAGACCTTTTATCAAAAACTCCGTGACGGCGCGATGCCCACTACCTATCAGGTGACAGGGGAAACGGCGAAAAAATATATCCGTCAAAGTTTGGAAAAGGACAAAGACGTGTTGGTTATCACCTTTTCTTCGGGACTTTCGGGAACGGCAGGCAGTTTCCTTGTTGCCGCAAGGGAATTAAAAGAAGAATTTCCCGAAAGAAAGATTTGCGTTGTCGATTCCCTTTGCGCGTCCATGGGGCAGGGGTTATTGCTCGATTATGCGGTAAACTATGCGGAAACGGGCGCGGATGTAGCGGAAACGGCAAAATACGTCGAGGGATTGAAATTGCGTATTTGCCACCATTTCACGGTGGATAATCTTTTCCATTTGAAAAGGGGTGGAAGAGTGTCGAGTGCGACGGCTATCGTGGGTTCAATCCTCAAAATCAAGCCGGTTATGCACGTGGATAACGAGGGTAAATTGACGGCGGTGAGCAAGACAATCGGACGGAAAAAGTCCTTACATACGCTTGTGGAGAATATGTTCGAATTGCAAGAGATGGACGAAAACGATCCCGTATTTATCAGTCATGGCGATTGTATTGAGGACGTGGAATACGTGAAGGGATTGATTTTACAACGGCTTCCCGAAGTTCGCATTATTGTCAACTACGTGGGCGCGGTAATCGGTACGCACTCGGGCGCAGGTACGCTTGCAATTTTTCATAAAGGCAAAAATAGATAATAATAAAAACGCTCGGCTTTTGCTGAGCGTTTTATTTTACATATTTTCCACGAACGTTACCGTCAGTAGTTTTTCCGTGACGGAAAATTTAATTTCAAAATTTCCAAAGCGCATACCGTAAACGCGCGTATCCTCTTGATAAGAAGGGCGCGGGTCGTCGGCAAGGCACTCTATTAACCCCTCGCGTTTGTCTTTGGGGATTTTTTCTAAAAGACTTGCAGGGAATTCCACTTGTAGTTTATCGTTTTCATGCGCGCTGGCGTAACCGCCCACGGCGTTTTCGATACAATCGGTAAAAGGCAAATACGGTTTGATATCGAATATCGGCGTTCCGTCCAATAAATCCGCGCCCGACACTATAAGCGTATTGCCCTCGTCCGTCTTTTCTACGGATACGAGTTTCACACAGGAAAGCCCGATACGGTTGGGACGGAATGGGGAACGGCTGGCAAACACGCCTACGCGCTCGTTACCCCCTAAACGGGGCGGACGGACGGTGGGGGAAAATGCCTTTTCGGGCGTTTGCGAAAAGGAAAAAATCAGCCATAAATGGGAAAAACCTTCGATACCGCGAAACGCTTCGTCTACGCCGTATTCTTTTTCGAATACGATACGCGAAATACATGACGGCGCTCTGCCGCTTTGCCGAGGGATACCGAATTTTTCTTTGAAATCGTTGCGGATATACGCAATAGGGATAATCGTTTGTTCCATACCCGTATTATAAAACTTTTATCAATGTTTGTCAAGCGAATAAAAAAGAGAGGAAATATGGAATATACCCCCTCAAAAGCCTTGAAAAAAATTTTTTTAAGTAGTATAATATACTCGGTATTATAATTTTATTATAATAAACTTTTTGAAAAGAGGACGAAAGATGAAACTTACCGAGCTTTTCAAACAGAATAAATACTCGCTCTCGTTCGAGGTGTTTCCGCCTAAGACGGACGACGTATACGACAGCGTAAAGACGGCAACGGAAGAGATTGCGCGACTCAAACCTGCGTTTATGAGCGTGACTTACGGCGCAGGCGGCGGAACGAGCAAGTATACGCTGGAAATTGCCAAAAATATCAAGGCGCAGTTCGGTGTGCCCTCGCTGGCACATCTTACCTGCGTTTCTTCCACGAGAGAAACGGTGAAAGAGCGCATTGAAGATTTCAAAAAAGCAGGCGTGCAAAACGTAATGGCGCTCCGCGGCGATATTCCTGCGGATAGGGCGGCGGAAGACCGTTCGAAATGGGATTACCGTCATGCAATAGATTTGATTGCGGATATCAAGCAAAGCGGTGGGGATTTTTGTATCGGCGGCGCGTGCTATCCCGAGGTTCACCCTGAAAGCGCTACGCAAAAGGAAGATATTGCGTATTTGAAGGCAAAAGTGGACGCCGGTTGCGATTTTTTGACGACGCAAATGTTCTTCGATAACAATCTTTTGTATAACTTTTTATATAAGATACGCCAAGCGGGGATTACCGTACCCGTCGTTGCAGGCGTTATGCCCATTACCAACGCCAAACAAGTGGAAAGGGCAATTCATCTTTCCGGCTCGTTTATGCCCCAGCGTTTCAAGGCACTCGTCGATAAATTTGGGGACGAGCCTTTGGCGATGAAACAGGCGGGTATTGCATACGCCACCGACCAAATCATCGATTTGTATGCCAACGGTATTTACAACGTGCACGTATATTCCATGAACAAACCTGACGTGGCGGAAAAAATTCAAAATAACCTTTCGGATATTTTAGGGAAAGATGCTGAATAAAGTTTTTGTGAAAACATACGCGCCGACGAAAATAGACGAAAGGGAAGTGTTGCGCTACGCTGGGCAACGAGGCGAAGCTTTGCCGCAGTTACAAGATATGCTTGCCGCTTGCATAAAGGAAAGTGAAAAAGCATTTTCTTATCGCGTTTGCTACACGGCGGTTTCCGCGCGGGATTTGTTGGAGAAATGGCAGGACGGCGGAACGCTTTTGGCTGCGCGTTTGCAAAATGCAAAGTACGCCGTTGTGTTTGCGGCGACGGTGGGGTTGGAAATAGATAGGCTGATTTTGAAAGAGGAAAGTATTTCTCCCACGAGGGCGTTATTTATGCAATCGCTCGGCACGGAGCGTATCGAAAGCCTTTGCGATTGTTTTTGCGAAGAGATAAAAACGGAATGCGAAAAACGTGGGTATTTCACGGGCGCGCGGTTTAGCGCAGGCTACGGCGATTTTCCCTTGGAAAAGCAAAAGGATATTTTTGCGTTGCTTACGCCGCAAAAAACGATTGGCTTAACGCTGAACGACAGTTTATTGATGTCCCCGACAAAATCGGTGACGGCGATTGTGCCGATAGGCAAAAGGGATTGCGAAAAAGAGAGCGGTTGCTTTTCTTGTGATAAAACGGATTGTCAATATAAAAGGTAAACGATGGACGTTAGAGAGTATTTACAACAAAATACCATATATTTAGACGGCGGTACGGGTACGCTTTTGCAAGAGGCAGGCTTGCCTCTTGGTCAGCTTCCCGAACGTTGGAACGTCACGCACGCGGACGAACTTATCCGTATTCACCGCGCGTATTTTAACGCAGGGAGCAATATCGTCTGCGCGAATACTTTTGGAGCAAACACGTTAAAGTTTTCGGATACCGAGCTGGAAGAAATTATCCGTTTGGCAATCGAAAACGTGCGTTTGGCGAAAACGGATAACGAAAAACAATGGGTTGCCTTGGATATCGGGCCTTTGGGAAAACTGCTGAAACCGTACGGCGATTTTGCGTTTGAAGAAGCGGTGGCAACGTTTGCCAAGACGGTAAGACTCGGGGTAAAATACGGCGCGGAGTGTATCTTCATCGAAACGATGGGGGACAGCTACGAAACGAAAGCGGCGGTGCTTGCGGCGAAGGAAAATTCGTCCTTACCCATCTTCGTTTCCTGCGCGTATGGTAGCGATTGTAAATTGATGACGGGCGCAAGCCCAGAAGCGATGGTGGCAATGCTCGAAGGCTTGGGCGTGGACGCACTTGGGGCGAATTGTTCGCTTGGGCCGAAGCAGTTGAAAGAGGTGGTAAGCCGTTTGCTTGCCGTGTCCTCTTTGCCTGTGATTGTAAAACCCAACGCAGGGCTTCCGCGCGTGGAAAATAATAAAACGGTGTACGATTGCACGGCGGAAGAATTTGCTTCGTGCATGCAAGAGTTTGCGCGCATGGGTGCAAGAATGCTTGGTGGATGTTGCGGTACTACGCCCAAATATATAGAAGAAACGGTGAAAGCGACGAAGGAAATTGCGCCTACGCCAATTACCGATAAAAATATTACGTGGGTATCTTCGTACACACACGCGGTAACGTTTGATAAACCGCTGCTTATCGGGGAAAGAATTAACCCCACGGGCAAAAAACGTTTCAAACAAGCTTTGCTTGACGGCGATAAAGACTACGCCTTAAACGAGGCGATTACGCAAAAGGACAACGGCGCGCATATTTTGGACGTCAACGTCGGCTTGCCCGGTATCGATGAAAAGGAAACGCTGAAAAGCTACGTAGAAAGTATTCAAGCGGTGGTGGATTTGCCTTTGCAAATCGATACTTCGTCCGTGGCGGCGCTGGAAAGCGCATTGAGAGTATATAACGGCAAACCGCTTATCAATTCCGTCAACGGCAAGAAAGAGAGTATGGATTTGGTATTGCCGCTTGTGAAAAAATACGGCGGCGCGGTGGTGGCGCTCACCTTGGACGAAAACGGGATTCCCGATACGTGGGAAGGAAGAGTGGCGATTGCCAAAAAGATTATCAAAGAAGCGGAAAAATACGGCATTGCGAAAAAGGATATCTTTATCGACACGCTGACGACGTCTATCGCAACGGATAAAACGGCGGCGCAAACGACGCTCAAAGCTTTGCGCTATTGCAAAGAGGTTTTGGGGGTAAACACTACGCTTGGAGTATCCAACGTATCGTTCGGTTTGCCGTCAAGGGAAACGGTGAACGCTACGTTCTTTGCGTGCGCGTTGCAAAACGGACTGTCAGGCGCGATTATCAATCCTTCTTCGTTGGAAATGCAAAAGACGTATAAAAGCTTTTGCGCTTTGCACGGCGCGGACGAGGGGTGCAGAGAATATATCCGTTTCGCAACGGAAATTTTTCCTACGGTGGTAGCTTCGTCGGTGACTTCCGCCGTACAAAAGACGGAAAGGGCGGAAGGCTCGGCACTCTTTACCGCGATAGCGGAAGGACGAAAAGAAGCGGCGCAAACGGCTTGTCAAGAAATGCTTTTAGAAAGTCAACCGCTTACAATCGTCAATGCCGAGATTGTGCCTGCGCTCGATTTCGTGGGCAAGGCGTACGAAGAAAAACGCGCGTATTTGCCTCAACTTTTAATGAGTGCGGAAGCGGCGAAATCGGCGTTTGAAGAAATCCGTTTACACCTTTTACAAAAAGGGGAAACGCAGGAAAAGAAATGCAAATTCGTCATTGCGAAGTCGGAGGGCCAAAGCGGTCTTAGGAAGACAAGACCTGATAACAACTCCTTGGCTCACAAAAGGACATGGCTACGATCCGACTTCGGAAGCGGCGAAATCGGCGTTTGAAGAAATCCGTTTACACCTTTTACAAAAAGGGGAAACGCAGGAAAAGAAATGCAAATTCGTCATTGCG
>JAZRRB010000160.1:0-4063 GCA_045650385.1 Candidatus Scatosoma sp.
GCGCAACTCTTCGTTTCCGCGCGCCGTGTAGCAAAGCTGATTGCCCTTCGGATAGGAATAGAATTCGGGACGATCCGCTTTATACGTATCAGGGGGCAAATACGCAAACGTGTTATGCCATTGCAATGCCTCTTCCTTAACCGTCGAGGGATCGTCTACGGGAATAATCCACTCACGATCCTCCGTCCAACGCATACGCTTTCTATTGCTTTCGTTATACCGTATCCAGCCGGTAGATTGGATACGCCACTCGAAATCGGGTACGTCCGTTACGTCGTAATTCATCAATTTCAAGTTCTTTACTCCCTTTTCCAGCGCGTAAAAATCGGTATAGTACAATTCGAACCCAAGTGCAAGTTTCAAAAACGAATACACCGCATACATTGACGCTTCCTCCGTTGCGCCACACATTACTACGCTTTCCCCAATCGTTTGGATACGGTATCCGCCCATACCCAACTTTTCAAGGGTTGCACCGACGGATTGCGCCGAAGCTAGATTTGTTTCGTGGATAGCTAAATATTTATCCCCATCTTTATATGCGGAATCTTCCACAACTTCCAATTCCAACCCCGTCGCTTCCTTGAAAAATAACTTTAAGTCCGCAACGGCGGTTTCGATAAATACGTTTTCTCGCATATTATCGGGAATTAGAATTTTGTAGTCCGTTTTGCCGTCTTTAACGATATATTTATCCGTTTCCGTCATTGCGTAGTTATGGATTTCCCCTGCAACTTCGCCAAACGGCGTAAGCGGTGCATAGCGCGGCCAAGAAACGGGGTGCCAAGGCTCCGCTTCTATAGCCTTAAAATCTATATGCGTTACTTTTTCTTTACGAGTTGCGTTTTTCTTGCCACTCAAAAATTTTTTACTCATATATTTTTCGCCTTTTTACATACCCCATTTTGCCAACAAGTCGTCTACACTCGTTTGCGGCGTCGTTGCTACGATATCCATACCGCTTGCACGCAAGTCTTTGGCGCATTGCGTTTTGAGCTCTAACAATTGCGCATCCGAATATTCGTCGGCGTAGAGCGAAATCAACAGGTATCTAAACGTAATACTTTCAATCGCGATATGTTCGATAAGCTGATTGTAAAGCACGGGGTTGCTTGTTCTGTAAACGGCAACGTCTTTTTTGGCTTGTTCCGTCAAAGCTATCCAGCGTTCCAACATATTTTGTGGCCAGAATTTCTTATTCATTGCGTTGACGTATACCGAACGGTAACCGCTGTATCCAAGTTTTTCCGATTGGTATTTCGCCCATACGCGCCATTCTTCATAAAGCTGACGCATCGTAGACGAAGCTTCCATAAAGTACCCGTCGAAGAATTCGTCCGTCAAAGCGTTCATATCCGCATTTACGTCCCATTCCAATTTCGAGTGCAACCAGTTCTTGAAGATACCAAAGCCCGTTTCCGCACCTTGTTGTATCCATTGGTCTTGAATCATAATATACATTGCGTTTTCTTTCTTCGCAAATTTCAAGATGTCTTGAACGGTATCAAAGCTGTTATACGGCGTTAAGAAATGCGAGAAGTTCGTAGAATAGGACCAGAAGTAAATTTCTTTACTCAACGCGCCCCAACCCTTCATATTTTTGCCGACTACCGTATTTGCCGTGCCTGCGTCGTGGAAATTCGCCGTATAGTCGCCGTTCGTTTCCGCGAAGTATACCGCTACATGCGGGTCGCATACCAATCCGTCGATGGGAGAATACGTATCCGTAGACTCGTCGTACGTTACGGGAGCGGCGTTCGTTGCGTGATATGCAAAGAACAAGATTCTAAAATCTCTTGCATAAGGTTTTCCCTCATCCGTTTCCATCCACGCGCTTACCTTTTTCGCAACATCGTTACAGAATTTTACGATAACGGCGGAATCCGCGCCGCCATATTTTTCTTTCTCCGCCAAACACGCATCACACGTACAGCAGTTTTGGTTATCTTCGATGGAAATACTGATATGACGATAGTCTTTGTATTCTTCTTTTTGATACAACTCGATAACCTTTTGGGCTATAATATTGAGCATTTCTTCACGTTTTTCCGTATTCCCACGCGCCGTATAGCACAATTGGTTTCCCCTAGGATAGGAATAAAATTCTTCGTTATCTGCCTTATATTGTTCAGGCGGAAGGTATGCAAACGTGTTATGCCATTGCAATTGTTCTTTAGTAGGGGTTACGGGATTATCTATAGGAATAATCCAAGAACGGTCTTCCGTCCAACGCATACGGTATCTATTTTTATCATTGTAACGAATCCAACCCGAAGATTGAATACGCCATTCGAAATCAGGAACATCCGTTACGTCGTAGTTCATCAGTTTGAGATTTTCTACTTCTTTGTCCAATGCGTAGAAATCTGTGTAGAAGTTTTCAAAACCGAGCGCAAGTTCCAAGAAAGTATATACCGCGTACATCGACGATTCCGTCGTTGCACCGCACATTACAACGGAATCGTTTACCGTTTTAATACGGTAACCGCCCATACCAAGAACGTCGTACGTCGCGCCAATATCACTTGCCGAAGCAACCTTCGTATCGTGAATCGCCAAATACTTATCCTCGCTTACGTATGCGGAATCGTTTACGACTTCCAAATCTATCCCCGTCGCTTCCATAAACAATAATTGCAAATCGGAAACAGCTGCGGAAATAAATTTATCGTCTTCCAATGCTTCGGGAATCAGGATTTTATAATCCGTTCTACCGTTGCTTACGATGTATTTATCCGTTTCCGTCATTTTGTAATCGTGAATTTCGCCTTCAACTTTACCAAATTCGGAAAGCGTTACCGTATCCGTAGGCGTCGTGTTCACCGTTCCGCCCGATTGGTTATCGCCCGATTGATTGTCAGAAGAACAAGCAACACCGAACGCCATAATCGCGCTCAATAATACCGTCAATAATTTTTTCATTTTTTTCATTGCTTTTTCTCCTTTACGACACCGTTATTACATAGCTTGCCGTCGACAGATTGAAAAGTTCGTCGTACGCAAAATACCAAACGACGTATTCACCCGCCTGCGTTGCTACGAACGAGTTACCTGGCAAGCTCAACATCGAGCCATTCGGATAAATGACTTTTGCAAACACCGTGCATTTTTCCGACAAATTATCTACCGCGCTCGCGTCCGCAATAACAATCGTATCGCCAACGTTGGCATTCGTTACCTTATCGCCCAACACAATCGTCGGTGCAGTCTTATCTACCGTTTCGAATACGTACGAGTAAATTGCCCTACGTTCGTTCGTATCCACAACCTCGTAATACACTTCATAAACGCCGTATTCCGCTAATACAAGTTCGTAATCGCGCAAAGACGAAGCCATTTCGTTAAGCGTTACGCCGTCTTTACTTACAGCATATTCCTTGCTAGGCGTTTTTACGTACATCTTGAATTCCAAATCAGGGTCTAAGACGTCTGCCACGTAAGTAGCTTTAATTACCACTTCTTCGCCAATCATCTTTTTACCCGTTTCCGTGTTTCTCGAAATTTCAGGCGCGAGCAAGTCGTAGGCTACCCCCGACATCGGTTGGTTGTTGATATTCAAGAATTCAACCCCTGCGTTACTTTTACCATCGATTCCTTCCAATTCTACGCGCATATACACTTTTTGGCTGGGGAATCCGTTGAAATCGTTGCCTTTAAGGTCTTTTTCCACCGTAACGCCAAACGCCGTAGACGGGGAAATTTTCCGCGTTTCATTGCTGTAAAGCAAACGGAAGTTTTCCGAATTAGATTCGATAAAGTCCGCCGTCGCCACATACGTCGTCGTACCGTCATTTACCGTGAAGAGCGTGTTACCAGGCTTGTTTCTCTTGTACGAAACTTTTACTTCGATATCGGGATTTTCGCTGTCTTGCAAATAAATATTGATTGCTTGGAATCCATTGATCTTATCGCTGACGTGGAAAACCGTACGGAAATCGAAGGTTTGCAATGCGTTTACAAATTCAAACGATTGCGTTCCCATCTTTTTCGTGTAAAGCACAATTCTATCGTTTTGCGTTTCTTTGGTGAAATTATCACCTACGAAGTAATCGGCTATCTTTAA
>JAZRRB010000161.1:0-7208 GCA_045650385.1 Candidatus Scatosoma sp.
ATCTTCTTTACCCGAACAATTCAGTTCGGTTCCGTCCCCTTCTTGGCGACAGCTTGTATATCATACCACAAAGCTTTTGCCATTGTCAAGCATTTTTTCGCACTTTTTTTAACTTTTTTAAAAAAGTTTTTCTTTTTTTGACGATTTTTCGCTTTCCCGTGGAACAGCTTGCTTATATTACCACTTTATTTTTACCTTGTCAACTATTTTTTATACCTTTTTGCAAAATTTTGGAAAATTTTTCAAAATTCGCCAAAAGCCCTTAATTTCCAGCCTTAACAAGCGTCAAAATAATCTTTTCGCCGTTGATATCTACTTCTTTGGTGTAGCCGTCCGCGTTTCCTGCCGTTACGGATACTGCCAAAACGTCCTCGGCAAAAGTTCCCTTTGCCAAAACGCTTTCCACTTTTCCTTCCGCATTATAATATATAGCGATTCTATCGGTAATCTCGAAATTCGCTTCCTTTCTCATCGTTTGCACTTTGGAAACGATTTCTCTTTCGATACCCTCGATAATCAGTTCTTCCGTGAGCGCGGTATTGAGCGCAACGGTTACCCCTTTATCGCTTGCGGAAATAAACCCTGCTTTGCTTTCCGTAAAAATTTGCAAATCTTCTTCTTTGAGCACAACTTCGCTATCGGTAGGCAAAACGAATTCTCCGCCGCCACGAACGCTATCCACAACTTCTTTGCCGTTACAATTTGCAAGGAATGCGGAAATTGCACCAAGCTTTTTGCCGTATTTAGGACCGAGCGTTTTGAGTTGCGGTTTGAGTTTATACGAAATAAACTCGCTTGCATCTTCCGCACTCTTATACGCCTTGATATTCAGTTCGTCCAAAGCAATCGCTTTCAAGCCCTCGTCGAGTTCTTCACTTGAAGCAGTAACAACGTACATTTCCGAAAGCGGTTGACGGTTTTTCACGTTGCCCGTATTTCTCGCCGCTCTGCCAAGATTTACGATATCGAGAACGGTATCCATGCCCTTTTCCAACTTTTCGTCCACGAACGATTTTTCGTAAACGGGGAAATCGCAAAGGTGTACGGAAATAGGCGCGTCCTTGAAGAAGTTAGGCACGAGGTTAAGATACATTTCTTCCGCGATAAACGGCGTGTACGGCGCGGTGAGTTTTGCAAGCGTGACGAGCACGTGCCAAAGCACGGTGTATGCCGCCGCCTTATCCTCCGTCATTTCACTGCCCCAATATCTATCTCTACCACGGCGCACATACCAGTTGGAAAGAATATCCGAGAAGTCTTGTATCGCGCGCGCGCTATCAGTAATATTATATACATTTAAGTTTTTGTCCACTTGGTCGATGAGCGTATTCAGCTTGGACAAAATCCATTTATCCATGAGCGAGAGTTTGCATTTTTTAATATCGTACTCGGCAGGATTATAATTATCAATATCCGCATACAAGCAGAAGAACGCGTACGTATTCCAAAGCGTACCCATATACTTTCTTTGCGCTTCGCTAACCGCTTCGGGATAGAAACGAGAAGGAAGCCAAGGCGCGGACGAGGTGTAGAAATACCAACGTACGGCGTCTGCACCCTGTTTATCGAGTACCGTCCAAGGATCAACGACATTGCCTTTATGCTTACTCATCTTAATACCGTTTTTGTCGTTAACGTGGCCAAGCACGATACAGTTTCTAAACGGCGCTTTATCAAAGAGCAACGTGGAAATAACGAGCAAGGTATAGAACCAACCGCGCGTTTGGTCGACTGCCTCCGAAATGAAATCGGCAGGGAAGGTCTGTTCGAACAAATCCTTATTCTCAAACGGGTAATGGTACTGTGCGAACGGCATCGAACCCGAATCGAACCAACAGTCGATAACTTCGGGCGTACGTTTCATCGCGCCGCCGCATTTTGCGCATTTACACGTCAAATCATCGAGGTACGGGCGGTGTAATTCGATATCTTTCGCCGCGCCGCATTTTTCTACGAGTTCTTCACGAGAACCGATAACTTCGATTTCGCCGCAATCGGGACAAACCCAAACGGGCAAAGGCGTACCCCAATATCTATCTCTCGACAAGCCCCAATCGATGACGTTTTCCAAGAAGTTACCCATGCGACCTTCTTTAATCGTATCGGGCATCCAATTTACCGAACGGTTTGCCGCAATCAATCTATCCTTAATCGCCGTAACCTTGATAAACCAGCTGGAACGCGCATAGTAGATAAGCGGCGTATCGCAACGCCAACAAAAAGGATAGCTATGCGTTACTTCAAGCGGTTTCAAAAGCAAACCGCGATTTTTCAAATCTTTGATAACGATAGGGTCCGCCGCCTGTGCGCCGATACCCGTAAGTTCGCCACAGCCTTTCGGGAATTTCCCCTCTTCGTTGATAAGCTGTACAACAGGTAAGCCGTATCTTCTGCCCACTTTATAGTCGTCTTCACCAAACGCAGGCGCGATGTGTACAACGCCCGTACCGTCCGAAAGGGTTACGTACGTATCGCACGTTACGTAATATGACTTTTCGCGGAACGCAAAGACTTCTTTGCCGTAAGAATATAAAGGTTCGTATTCGGTATATTCGTAATCCTTACCCTTTTTCGTGGAAAGAATATCATAGCCTTCTTCCCCAAGTACCGATTGCAAAAGTCCTTGCGCAAGCACGTATTTCTCACCGCTTTCTTGCATTTGCACTTCCACATAGTCATAATCGGGGTGCATACAAAGGGCTACGTTAGACGGAAGCGTCCAAGGCGTCGTCGTCCAAGCGAGAATATATTTATTCTCTTCGCCTACCACCTTGAATTTCACAAACGCCGTCGTTTGTTTTACGTCCTTATACCCTTGTGCAACCTCGTGGGAGGAAAGCGCCGTTCCGCAGCGGGGGCAATAGGGAACGATTTTGTGCCCTTTATACAAAAGCCCTTTCTTGTGGATTTCTTTGAGCGCCCACCACTCCGATTCGATATAATTATCGTGGTAGGTAACGTAGGGGTTGTCCATATCACACCAATACCCTACTCTATCCGACATTTGTTTCCACTCGTTGGTGTACTGCCAAACGGATTGTTTGCATTGTTTGATGAACGGTTCGATACCGTAACTTTCAATGCCCGTTTTGCTTTCCAAACCGAGTTTTTTCTCTACTTCAAGTTCTACAGGAAGCCCGTGCGTATCCCAGCCCGCTTTTCTCAAAACGTGCTTGCCTTTCATCGTCTTATAACGGGGCACGATATCCTTCATAACGCGCGTTAAAATATGCCCGATATGCGGTTTACCGTTTGCCGTGGGAGGACCGTCGTAGAAGGAAAATTCCTCTCCGCCTTCCGTTTGCGTCATACTCTTTTCAAACACTTGGTTTTCGTTCCAATATTCGACGATTTTCTTTTCTCTTTCGACGAAATTGAGCGAAGTGTCCACTTTCTTGTACATAGACATATATTTTTTCTCCTTTTAAGTAAAGGTTTTTTATGAAATAAAAACAGCCGTCGCGTCTTGGAAAAAACACAACGGCTTTATAAACCACCAAAACAAACTATCATTTGCCGCAACGGATAACGGATTGCGAAACCGTATTAAACTACTATCCATAAAGAGTTCGTCTAATCAGCTGACGGGGTGATATTTTTCGTTTACGCCCTCTTCCTCTCACCAAAACGGAAGTTCTCTGTGCGGCTTTCCACGAAAACAGTTGTCCCCTTTTAACGCCTTTTCTTATTCAACTGTATTTATTATAACTATTTTTACAAACTTTGTAAAGCAAATTTCACCGCTTTTACAACAAAACTTCCTTGTTTGTGCCGTAGAAAATATCCGCTTTGCCCGAAAGCTTTTGACAAATTCTTTCAAACGCTTCCCAAGAAATATATTCCGCGTCCATCTCGTACGAATGTCCCCAAATATACAAGAGCTTCGCCTCGTCCGTTTCAAGCGCCAAAAACTTATCCACGATTTCTTCCAAACAATCCTCGATATAATACACCGTAGGATTAAAACGTAACAAGTTGTCTTGCAAATCAAAATTATACGTAGACGTAATCGTCCTTGCGTATTGTACGCCCGTGTTTTTACGGATAATTTCCGCCACCCTATCGTCGTTGTTTACGCCGCCGCAAGGGTATGCCATACCGATAACGTTGTAACCGCAAAGTTTTGACAAATTCTTTCTATCCTCTTCCACTTGGCGAATAATTTCTTTCTCGTCTGCGATATCGGGCAAGCACGGATGCGTGAGCGTATGCACGGCGATTTCGTGTCCTTGATAAAGCGACTTTACCGTTTCAGGCGCGACTTTATCGTGGCGAATTTCTTTGCCGTTTCTTTTCAGTTCCCCTGCCTTCCCAAGCAGCTCGGAATTGATATTAAACGTCGCTTTCAAGCCGTACTTATTCAAAATTTCAAGTAAGCGAATATCTTGCGTTACGCCGTCGTCAAAACTAAACGTAATCGCCTTTTTCTTATTATTCCACATGCGTCAAGGGGAAACGCGGTTAATATCGCGAGGGAACATCGTCGCTTCGCGCACGTTCTTTGCGCCGAGAAGGTGCATCGTCAAACGTTCCAAACCGATACCAAGTCCGCCATGGGGAGGCGCGCCGTATTTATGAAGCATCAAATACGTAGCAAATTCTTCGGGGTTCATGCCGAGTTTTTGCATCTTCGCCACTTGCTCGTTATAATCGTGCACACGTTGTCCGCCCGACGTGATTTCCAAGCCTCTAAACAACAAGTCGAAAGACAGCGTGTATTCGGGGTCTTCGGGGTCGTCCATCGTATAGAAGGGACGCTTTTTCGAAGGGTAATGCGTGATGAAAATGAAATCGGAGTTGAATTGCTTTTTCGCGTACTTACCAAGGAGCTGTTCTTCTTCGGGGTCGAAGTCCTTCATGTCCGTCGGCTGATACTTGAATTTCTTCATGATAATCTCTTTCGCTTCCATGAATTTAAGCGTGGGGATTTCCGTGATTTCGGGAATATCAATATGGAGCAAATCCACTTCGTTCTTGTATTCCGTTTTCAAAAGATTCATGATATATTTGAGCGCGCCCGTTTCCATGTTCATGATATCTTCAAAGCTATCGATAAAGCCCATTTCAAAGTCCATGGAAATATATTCGTTCAAATGGCGGCTGGTATCGTGGTGCTCTGCGCGGAATACGGGCGCGATTTCGAATACCTTTTCGTACACAGCCACAAGCGCTTGTTTATAAAGCTGGGGCGATTGCGCAAGATACACCTGCTTGCCAAAATAATCGAGTTTGAATACGTTCGTACCGCCTTCCGCGCCTGCGAAGTTGATTTTCGGGGAACGGATTTCGGTAAAGCCTTGTCCCATCAAAAACTCTCTAAAACCGCGCGCGATACCCTCTTGCAATTTGAAAATAGCGCGTTCCTTAGGGTTACGCAAGGTAACGGGACGATAGTCAAGATTGGTGGACAAATCGCAGTTGACTTGCTTTTTCGTAATAACCACGGGCGGAATTTCCGCAGGGTGGGATAAAAGCTCGATATTATGAATTTGCAATTCGTAACGTTTAGAACCGTCCTTTTGTACGCCGGCAACGATTTTACCCGTAATTTTCGCCGCACATTCTTCCTTGACGTCCTCGCTCATGCGGTAGGAAGAGAATTCTTCCGCGTATACGCATTGAATCGTTTCTCTTGCCGTACGCAAGATAACAAATGCGAAATCGGACATCATACGGATATTATGAATCGTACCCTTTATCGTTACGATTTCGTTTTCGTATTTTTCAAAATCCGCATACGAAACGGTTTTGTTGACAATTTCACCCGTGATAGCCATAAATTTACCTCTTTTGAAAAAATTTCTTATCTATTCTATTTTAATACGATTGACAAAAAAAATCAAGAATTTTATAATAGATTTACAGTAAATTTTCTTCCCTTTTTTAGAAACGGACGAAAAAACGGAGGACGGCGTATGCGCGTGCTTGCCATCAACGATATATCTTGCGTGGGAAAATGCTCCCTCACCGTATCCCTGCCCGTCATTTCGGCGTGCGGAATTACTTGCGACGTATTGCCTACGGCGCTTTTATCCACGCATACGGGCGGTTTTAACGATTATACGTTTTTGGATTTAACAGGCGAATTTAACGGCATATTGCGACAATGGAAATCGCTTGGTTTGCACTTTGACTGCATTTACAGCGGTTATCTTGGAAACAAGGCACAAATCGATTTAATAGCGCAAATTAAAAAGGAATTTTTAACGGAAGACGGTATTTTCGTCGTAGACCCCGTCATGGGCGACGGCGGTAAATTATACGCAGGTTTTGACGATACCTACGTAGAGAAAATGCGTACCCTTTGTTCTCTTGCCGATTATATCCTGCCCAACCTTACCGAGGCTTGTTACTTGGCAAATATCTCCTATCCTACCACGGACACGAAATCGTTGCTTATTTCCTTATCCAAACTTTGCCCCCGTCCCATCATTACGGGCGTTATCGAAAAGAACGTGATTTCCGTATGCTATTTAGACGAAAATAGCGAAGAAGAACGATATTCTTCGGAAAACGTGGAAGGATTTTTCCACGGCGCAGGCGACGTATTCTCTTCCGCGTTCGTCGGGGCGATTATGAGAGGAAAAACGGAAACGCAGGCGATTCGTCTTGCCGCCGATTTTACTACCGCCTCTATAAGACGTAGCGCAAAAGAAGTGCAGGATAAACGATTCGGGCTAAATTTCGAAGCGGAAATTTTCGAGTTTTTGAAAAAATTGAATAGCTAAAATTTCCAGCGTTCAATCCTTGACAAAGGGAATTTAATACTATATAATAGTATTACGGTCTGCAGTGTTCGGAGTTTGGCACAAAACGGAACCCACGATGATAAAAAGGGAGCAAGTTATTCGTTGCGATAGACAAGGTCTGTATTTATACGGAAAGTTCGATACGCAAAGATGCGGCACCCACCTGCGAGATGCGGGTTCATCTTTTTGTCAAGCTGCGGCACAGGCGGATTGTTTATTACAAAAGATAAATGCTTAAAAAATGCGAAACGGACGGTTTTCACCGTCCGTTTTTTGTGTTGTTTCCTTATTATTTTAATACGCGCGTGCGTATAGAACGCCTTTTGGCGTTAAAACGCAAAACCACGTTTTTCTTTGGGTGGGGCTATGTTTCGCCTTTCGGCGAGAAACGCCGTTCGGCGTTAGAGCGCAACCTATGGTTGCTTTTTTGGGGCTATGTTTTGCCCTTTGGGCAACTCT
>JAZRRB010000162.1:0-5934 GCA_045650385.1 Candidatus Scatosoma sp.
TTCCCCTGTTTTTTGTATGCCTTTATCTCCAATTAGAATTCTACGTTAGGAATCAGTTTTTCCATTATGTATTTAATACCTTGAATCAAAGGAATACCTACGACACTACAAATTATACCAGCCGCCGCCGCATCGTACAAGCGACCATTGTTTACCTGTGTTACTATAAACAGCGCCAACGTAAACGTATGATCCGTATTTGGTGTCAACAACATCGGTTGCAAGAATAACGTAAACATAACCATCGAACCGGTTACAAACAACGTCGATACCGTCGAGAAGATAAGAGGTACAACGATTTGAACAAATTCTCGGAACATACCGATACCGTCGATTTTACCTGCCTCCAATACTTCCGTCGGGATTCTTGCAATCGTACCCGAAAGCAAGAGTACGTTATATCCGATACCTGCCCACAAACAGTACAAGAAGATCATGAACATTGCGGTGCCTTCCGTACCGAAAAAACCGTTTGCCGGCATCTTAAACCCGATTTTATTCATTACGTTATATAAAGGACCAAAGGTATCATCAAACATAAATTTGAATACCATCGTCAATACAACAACGGATACGATATTCGGCAAGAAGAATATAATACGGAATACTTTTTCCATAAATACTTTCTTGAACAGCAAGTATGCACATATGATAGATATCGGCAACAAAATAAAGTTATTAAAGACAAAGAATAACAGCGAATTGATTACCGCGTGTTTCAATTGCCCTGACGCCGAATTAAACGCCTTAAAGAAATTGACGTAGTTTTTCATCCCTACGAAGACTTCTTCACCTGTTTTATACGAAAAGCCTTGGAAAGACTTGATTATCGTATCAAAGTTTATGTACACAAAAAAGATAAGGAAGTGAATAATCGGATATGCAAGCATGCTGATAACGAATATCTTGCGTTGTCTTGCCATTTTCTTCTTTTCAGGAATAACAGGTTTATAATCCTTCTTCTTATCCCCAAATAAAATCGGCTCTAAGTCCTTGTAATCTACTTCGATATTGCTACTCACGGGTTTACCGGGTTGCATTTCCTTGTTTTCCATAGACAAAAGCTCCTATTGTTTTCGTAGTAGTTTTTTTAGTCCCTCTCCAAAGACTTTTTTAACGGCTATGCCGTGTGTGTTACTTTTTAATCGTGATAAACGCGCCGTCACCGGGCGATAACGTTAAACGGAATTCTCCGTTTTCGCTCTTTATCTTGCTCTTTTTCCCCTCTTGTGTAACGACGATTTGCGTTACGTCATTTAACATTAACGTTACGTCATCGTTTACGTGCAAGCAAGGATCGGCATAGTTAGAAATAAACAAAGCGTTTTTCCCTTTTTTGTTTACCAATACTCCAACAAGGGTGTCTTGCGTTGCCGATACTCCTTTTATGACTGGATGTTCTTTTAACGGATTTTTCAACGTTTTATACGAAACGTTTTCCTCAGTATTTGAACCGTTTATCGGCATAACACCTACGTAATTGTACGTCACAAATTCTTTTTCAAACGTTTCTAATTCTTTATGTATCTTTTGTGCGTTAAAATAGATATCCGTAGGTTTTCCGTCTGGCGTTAAAAATGCGTCGTGCGCCGTCAAAAGCTTATCTTCCGTCGGCGGATAATAGCAAAAATATTGTATGCCTTTAACCCCATAGGCAAATGCGTTCATGATTTGCCAACGCAATGCCGCCTCATCAGGGCGACGATGCCAACGGGAATAGCTCATCGATTGAATAAACGTCCAAAGCGGTACGCCTTTTTCTTTCGCCGCCTCCGCACAAAGTTCTAAATTATACAAATAATCTTTATGCAGGGTAGGATTTCCGTCGTCGTCATACATAAGCGGATACAAATCGTACGACAAACGCTTGATATCCATTTTCAAAAACGAACCAAGATAATCTTTCTCAAACGTTTGCCCCTCGGAAAGTTTACAATCTTCCGGCAAAACGTGTACGGGGAAAGCGTTCATGAAACACTCTTTATCAGGCAAATACGTTTCCCAAGCCTCAACAACCTGTTTACACCAAGGAAAATCTTCCATCGTCGGCTCATCTTTCATTACCGCGCCTTTGAACGATTTGAATTTGGTGTATTTTTTTAAGTATTCGCGCGTTGCCTCTTTATCTCCCGACAACATCAAATCCTTAATCTTCGTATCCCAAACGTAAAACTCTACGCCTGCCTTTTCTGCATGTGCAAGAGCGCGTTCGTTTGCGTTTTTGCCATCGATTTCCACCGCACTACGCTCGAATATCGCATACGCAGCGCGTACGCCACTCTCTTTCATTAATTTATATTGTTCTAACGTACAAAAATCTGTATCTTCCAGCGTTTGCGCCGGTTTCGGGGATACCCATCCTCCGATATGAATACGTTTTTGCGTTTTACTTACGCTCCTTTTCATAAACGGACCCCTTTTTATTATTGATTTGCCTCGTTATATGCGTTCCACCATTCTTTATACGCATACGTACAACAAGCATTACAAATCGACTCAGGAGATGCTGTATCATATTCCGAAATCAATTTATTATACGGCGAAGATACGTCGGGCCATTTACCCAATTTTGCCGTCCAACCAATAGGATTGGTGGAATAGTGATATACCGTCGTACTATTTTTATATACTTCAATACACGATTTTGAGAATCCACTCAAATTCATTGCATCCAAATCCAAGCCGTCCAAATATTGGAATGGACGAATACCGCCTGTTACTCTTGTAAACGTTTCACAAGCCTCGCGCGTATTGACATATTCGACAAACTTCAATGCTGCCTCTTTATTTTCCGCATCTTTAGGTACACACATGAAGTCGCCTGCTTGCGATGCGTTTACTGGAATAGGCTGTCCCGCCTCATCCACCTTTGCACCAGCTATATACGGAGTTTGCATCATCCGCATTTCGAAACCTTCTGATATTAGCCCTTTCATTTCGCTTTCCAACCATGCGCCGTTGGGCATCATCGCCGCTTTTCCGTTAATAAAAGCAAGTTGTGCCATCGTGTAACCTGTACCAACTGCACCAGGAATAGAGTTCTTCGGGAAATCAGAATCTTTATTAACAATTAAGTTACTGAATACCTCCAACGCTTTCACACGGCCCTCTTGCGTATAAACCTCGGGCGAGCCGTAATCGGTTGCAACCGTTTCGTCATTTTCAAACTTAAACGTACCATCCTCGTTAAGCGGTGCGCCGTAATTGAAGAAGCTTCTGAACGTTTCTACACCTTCGTATTGCGCCCACCAATTTTCTACAACGAAATCCCAATAACTACTTACCGTACCACTCCACGCAAACGGCGCGATATCATTATCTTCACTTGCGTCATTATTGCAAGGAAGCGCATTGATAGTATCACAAAGCGTATACAATTCTTCCACCGTTGTGGGAACAGTCCAACCGTTTGCCTTAAACATGCTTTCATTATAAATAAGGCCTGTTGCACCGTCCGTCCAAGGAATCGCATAATAACGACCGTTCACCCTACCGTAATCACGCATACCTTCGTTCATAAAACCAGCGATGGTATTATCCCTATCCGCATCCGCTTGATAAACGGTATCCAACGGCTCAAGCCAATTTTTGGCAGCCCACTCTTTCCAGTTCGTATCCAAACAGAAAATAACATCGGGCACGTCGGTCTTTGTGTTAAGACGTTGATATATTTGTGCGGTAATATCAGGATCGCCTTCCAATTCAAACTCATATTTTTCATTGGGATACTTTTCCTTAAAATCTTCGCACCATTGTTCCATATACGCGCGCCCGTAACCGGTTTCCGCAAATGCAATCCAAATCACATTTGCACCCGTCAAAGCGTCGCAACCTGCAAACAACCCTACCGTTGATGCCGCAAGAACACCCGTCAAAGCACAGGAAATAATACGTCTTTTTGCTGCCATATCGTTTTTCTCCTTCAATATTGCTTACTTTTTCCTAATAATCTTAAACGCAAAAAACGCACAAGTGGCCTTAGCAACTTGCTTTTTTACGCTTTATGCCATAATGATACATTATGACAATATAATTATAACACCATGATATTTATCATTCAATACCCAAAAATCTAATATAGTTACTTATTCTAACCGCGGTTTAGATGGTTTCCTCGTCAATATATTCCGGTAAATCATACGAATACAAACGATGTTCAAATAAGCTATGATAATATTTACCGGGGGAAACTCTTTCCAGTTTTTTGAATACGGCGATAAAGTATTTCACGTTTTGAAAACCGACTTTTTTCGACACTTGCGCCACAGTATATTTGTTTTGCGCAAGCAAGCTTTTCGCATGGCGGATACGAACGTTTCTTAAATGCTCTATTACCGTCAAGCCACGGATTTGTTTATAAATTCTGCTGATATAATTTTCATGCAAAATCAAAAGGTCGGCAACCGTCGTCATCGTAATCGGTTGCATGTAATTCTTTTCAATATATTCATCAATCCGATCGCAATACTGTTGCGTTTTATTCTTTTTCTTACCGTCAATGCCTTTTAACTGTTCCACTTGGGTATTGGCAAGTTCCACAAAAAAATTCCACGCATGCGCGGACGCATTTGCATTGGCGTATTCCCCTATACCGTCGTATTTATGAACAAGTTGTTTCAATTCGTAATACGCACGTTCGGAAGGCGCAATCTTGCCCGTGAGCGAAACAAACAAACTTTCAATATCAACGTATTGATAATTATTCGAGCGTTCAAATTCAATCTCTTCTTTCGCCCTAACGCCGTCACTGCCCTCATCAATAAAAAAGCTAAAAACAGTTGTCGTCGTGTTTTTATGAATAACACTCTCCGAAACGGTATGACGAGGATAAATACAATATTCCCCGCTGGATAACGTATATTTCTCGCCGTTTTCAAAATACACGTCCATTTTTCCGGTATCCACGTAACGGACGACGATATATTCGTTATTCTCAATTTTGTCCACTCTTCCCGCGACGTCACGACTGATAACGGCAAAGCTAACGCGAGGTAAAGACTTCGTTTTTATTGTATAGTATTTTTTCTCGGTCTTTGCTTTTTTTTCCACCTTTTACTTACCGCCTTTGTATAATAATTTCACCATCTCCTTTTATTGTAACTTTTTTTTACAAATTACGCAATACCAAAATTCTAAATAAGTATAATTTTACAACCATAATGAAAAGAGCCTGGTAAAAAAATACCAAGCTCTTTTTTTATTCTATGTTCTTTTATAATAGAGATTATTTTTGTTTCAAATATTTATCGAAAACGTAGCAACCAACCGCCGACCAACCGTGGCAAAGACTGCCGGCATCGTCAAAATCCGCTTCGCCAAGACTTGTTTCCCAATAACTTGTCGCGCCTTGGAAAATCATATCTCCAAAGATTTTACAAATGTCGTTGACACACCAATCCACGTCCCCTTGACAAGCAATGATGGCATCGTATTTGAATTGCAGTGCAGCAAACGTCATATCCACCACTTTTCCTTCGGGAGATTTCAATACTTCGCAAAGATAATTTTTTCTATCCGCCGAAATGCCCTCCGTAAGCACAGCAACCGCTTGCGTGTGCGCATGCCAACCGTATTTCTCACCATTTTTGATAAACGACGCATACAAACCCTTTTCGTTATCGTAGAAGGTTTCTACGCTTGCGCAAACTTTGTTTGCGTACGCCGACCATTTTTCTGCCAAACCCGTATTGCCTACGCGTTTTTCCAAATCGGCAACGCCTTTTGCCGCCATATACGCAAGTACCGTCAAGATACAATCAAACGTTTCTTCGATTTCATAATCACGGAAAATATCACCGCCGTCCAAACCGTCGCTCCACTCGTAGAAATTCCAATACGGCGTTTCCTTAAAACAGCTTACGCCCGTATCCGTCGTTCGGCTTTCAAATTTCTCCAAAATGCGTTCTGCATACGGAAGCATTTCCTTAATAAATG
>JAZRRB010000163.1:0-7436 GCA_045650385.1 Candidatus Scatosoma sp.
CCTCCGATTTTTAATATTTGTTGGTTTTAGAATTGAGGCAATAGTCTCGGTGGACGCTCGCCTCGTTTTACATAGCCCCAAAATTCGTGCTCAGCCTCGTCAAGATATTTCATATCCGACAGCACGCCCTGGTCCTGTGTAATCTTGATATGCCTGCATTTAGTAACGATTTCGCCGTCCTCGTCTATCCACCTAAACTCTGGGCGTATTACAACAAATTTTCGCTCCGTTACCAGCATTTGGTGCAAAACCTGTATGTAATACTTTTGGGGAATTTGACCTCGCCACTCCTCCCAAGCAAGATTTGACGTTGCAAGCACTGTCTTGCCCTCGTATATACCGAGTATCTTTGTTTGTATTTCCTCCAATTCGCCGTCCAGCGAGGCAAATTGAAAGCCGTTTTTAAGATAAACTACTGATTTATCTACTTTCGTCTTGTATCTATCCGCATATTGCAAAGCAAACAACCTGACATTATATTCCTCAGCCTCGGAGCCGTATTTAACCACCTCACTGTCCGACAGGTCTCTCGGCTCTCTTAAACCGACTTTTTCCTCCCACAGTTCGATGTTTGTTACCCAATTCGACATACCGAGAACAGCCGAGGCGTCGCTCGCACCGATTCCGTTTTTACGGAAAGCAAGCCACTCGGGCGTATTGTGCTGTAATTTAATTACCTCAAACACTTACGCACCCTCTCGCACACATTTCGTGGTATTGACGCCAGATTTCCGAAATAACAGTCTCTCTAACGTCGTCGCTTAAAGCCTCGATTTCGTGCACAGCCTCTATAAATGTCATTTTTGTAAGCATATTAGATACAAGGCTTTTTACCTTTACATTTGACATAATTGCACCTCCTAAATACCTGCGACTTTTGAAAAGTCAATGTATTTTTGCTGTTGCTCGTTGCGGATTTTAGTAGTTCGCTTGTCCGCAAGTTCGGGGTTTTCCTCTAAAATCTTACGACGACAGCGTGTAATGCTACCGTTCTCTATCTGCCTTAATTTGCCCGATAAAGCCAGGTTGGCATACGATTCGCTCGTGTCTATACCAAGTCTTTTGCAAACGCCCATAATAAGAGCCGTATCGCTACGGATAGCCTCCTCGTTTTCCATAAGTTCGGCATAAACTATTTTTTTGAGTTCCTGCAATTTCTTCATAACCTATCCTCCTTACTGCTCGCTTTCTTCTTTTGCGATAAATTCGTTAATAGCCATACGCACGATGTCGCTTAGGGTTAGTTCCTTTTTATCGGCAATTTCCATAAGTCTTTCGTGCTTATCGGTAGTAATATAAACTCCGAGACAAATTTTGTCTTTGATAGGCTTTCTACCGCTCGGTCTTTGCTTTTTCATACGAAATCCTCCTTTTTGATAAATAAAAAAATGGGCTTACCAGTTAAGGTAAACCCAAGGGGATTATAAGCAAATTAAAAATGGATTTGCCCTAACTGACAAACCCATTGTATAACATCACTTTTTCAACTTTTTTGGCGGTTTTTTGTATATTTTTCTCATTTTTTCCTTATTTTTTGCTTTTTATAATCAAATAATAGATTTTTTCTTTTCAATGTGTTATAATAAACTTATCAACGCGTATAATAGCTTGAATATCATTTATCAAAAGGAACTATTATGGACTTTATCGAAGCCTTAAAAATCATTTTATTCGGTATTATCGAGGGGATTACCGAGTGGTTGCCCGTATCGAGTACAGGACACTTAATATTATTCGAAAAATTCATCCCTATGTACTTTTCGGCTGCATTTTTGGATATGTTCGAATACGTTATTCAGCTTGCGGCAATCCTCGCCGTCGTCGTCTTGTTTTGGAAGAAAATTTGCCCTATCGGCGTGAAAGAAAAAACGCGTGCCGATAGCGAAACGACGAAAAAAGGTTTGTATTGGAAAAAGGATTCCCTTACTCTTTGGGGAAAAATCATTTTGGCTTGCGTACCTGCGCTGTTTGCGCTTGTGATAGACGTACTTCTTCTTGATAAAATCAAGGACACGACGGCGGAAACGGTGATTATCGCCGCCATGTTGATTGTTTACGGCGTTGCGTTTATCCTCATCGAGAAATTTTATAAGGGCAACAACGCCACGGTAACGGACGTAGCGGATATTTCCTGGAAAAACGCCTTCTTTATCGGCTGTTTCCAAATTTTGGCTTGCATCCCCGGCACGTCCCGTTCGGGCGTTACCATCCTTGGCGCGTTGCTCCTTTGCATATCAAGAACTGCCGCGGCGGAATTTACCTTCTTCCTCGCTATCCCCACCATGGTCGGCACGAGCGGTTACAAAATTCTTTCCTTTTTCTTGGACGGAAACACAATTAGCTCTACCGAGTGGTTTGCCCTTGCTATCGGTTGTTTGGTGGCGTTTGCCGTGTCCTTGCTTTCTATACAGTTCCTTATGAACTTTGTGAAAAAGCACGATTTCAAGCCATTTGGTTGGTACCGTATCGGGCTGGGCGTAGTGGTTTTGATTGTGCTTGTACTTATCCCTGCGATTGCCTAAACGTGTATAAAATTTACGGGCGGAAATGCGTTTTGCATTTCCGCCCGTTTTTTGTTATTTATTTCTTCCGTTTTTTCGATTGAGTTTCCCCTTTCGTCTTTAAGTATCTGCCCGTTTTTTGCGTTTGAACCGAGAGTTCTTCTACCGTTTGCCCCTTTCTAACGTACTTTTTCCAAAGCATAGGAATACAGTAGAACGCGTTTATCCATACGCACACGCACAGCAAATAAAGCGCCAAATACACCGCATATCCCAAACCGAGCGTGCTTTGCAACGCGCTATTCGCCCTGAAATACATCGGGTCTATTTCCGTGCCAAGCATTTTTACCACAAACGTCAACGTTGCCACGTATACAAGCACGCACCCAAAAGCAATCAATTCTTTCAAGAAGCCGTTGATAAACGTTTCTCTCTTATAACGGAAATCCCCCAAACGCAACGTTAAAATGCTTACTGAAGCGACAAACAAAAGCGCGTGCGTAGCGATTAAATAGAAATCCGCAAATACGATTGTTTTATGCGCAAACCCAACGGTGGGATAAATAAAGAACAACACCGAACAAAGTAGTCCGTTAATCGCGCTAAAATTCCAAAGATTCTTTTTGTTCACAACCGCCGCGATAACCAATATCCAGCAAGCAATCGCGCTCCAAGTGGTGGGGAAAATCAAAAGCAAAATGCTGACGGCGTCCACTACGTTTCCCTTTGCAAAATTGATAGCGCGAAGCGCAACCTCTAAAATCAAAACGAGTACCGCCAAGGGCTTTACCACCGTCTCGCGCGCGCGTCTGCTTTTCTTGCGGAAAATAAGCGCAAGCGCTACGATCAGCGCAAGGCAAATGCAAAGCGTGATAATATGCGGAAATTTCCATTGTCCGTTGTATATGTCCGATTCAGGGCGTATACTAAATATCCATTGTCTAAACGTCATTTGTGTTACTCCTCATATAGGATATTACTATTATAACACTTTGAATACGTTTTGTCAAAGCCTTTATCCTCTATAAGTAAAAACCCGACGTTATGACGTCGGATTTATTTTTTTATTCAATTTTTTGCTCGTATATCTTACTATCAAATACACCGTCAGCCAAATTGTGAGATACACAGCAACGAAAATAGCGGTAAAAATTGCAATGACAAGCCACTCGAAGGGCAACCACCTATTCACCAAATAACAGGCAACGTACACAATATACAAGGATAAGAAATGCAAACCCATGCTCTTTGCAATCGGCCAGCCCTCTATTTGGTTAAACACGCTGGAACCTGCCTGCACAAACGCCAAAACGTAGGTGGATATCACCGCAATAAGCACGTCCGCGCCGCTTAAAACGACTTCCGCACCTGAAAGCTGTATAATACACAGCACAATCCCCGTGACAATAGGCCCAAAGCCACCGAAAAGCAAACCTCGAAGAAAATAATTCTTTACGTATTCGTTCATAATCCCAACCTCCTTTTAACGTTTTTCGTTTCCCTGCGCGACACGTAATCGGTATAGCCGTTTTTGAAAACAACTTTCAATGCTCCTCCAAAAGACACCGCAAATTTCTTGATTTGATTTACGTTTGCCACGCAACCTTGATTGATTTTGATAAACGTATCATCCACCATATCCACGATTTGTTTTATGCGGAGTTTCACCGCGTATTCCTTATCGTCCACGTAGGCGTATACCTTGTTGTCTTTAGTAAAAAAACAAGTGATTTGCGGTAATACTAACGGCACAATTTCGTCACCCTTAAAGCCGTACAACAAACCACCCGCCGCTTCGTCCTCTTTGCAAAGTTCTTCTATTCTTTTTACCGTAGCATTTGCCCTATCGCAAACGACAGTAACGGACGGTTCTTCATCGGACGTTATCTTCAAAAAGAATTTCATTTTCTTCTCCTTTTTGTTTCCACTGTATATAGTATACCATATTTTTTGCCGTTTGTCTTGTTTTTTTACAATTCGGCGTATTCTTTTTGATATTCGGCATATCTATGTACACGATTTAAGCCCGAATTTTGATTTTACTGTATACATGTACGCGTTGAAAAAAATATCAAAAACTGTCGAAGACAGCACAAACCCGACGTATCAAACGTCGGGTTTGTGTATGTATGGGACTAAATCTCGTTTTTAGGGTATGTGTGTGGGACAAAAAGTATTTTTTTAATATATCATTTCTCTCTTGAACTCTAAAAATCTATTTTCCCAGTAGTATATATTTCACTCATATTTTCTTTAAAATTAAGCAATTTATATTCAACTACGTTATCGCAATAATCTTTGTATTTTAATATTACTTTTTTTACTTTTAATGTATCGCTTAACGCACAAGAAACAGGAATTGCTATCATTTCTTTTGGTTTTATCATCATCGGTTGAACATAATAACACTGTATTTCCCCAAGTGAGTTTCTATTTTTTTCATCATAAGTTTCGAGCTGAAATTCACGAAAATTGTTTTTCCCGTCATTTAAGCAAAGATTTAAGTTCTGGAACAATTTTGCTATATTACTCGGATTATAAACAGTTAAAATTGCACGAAAATAATTTTCTTTGATATAATATTTTGAAACATAGAATTTTAATGAGCGTTTTTTGTTATAAATAGTTAAACCAATAAACGAAATTATAGCTGTTATAAGTGAAGTTGCTATAGATATTAAAAGTGTTTGCCACCAATTCATGTCTTTCTCCTTTTATAAGTCTAAAAGTATCTTTTAGATAATTTATATTCTCTCGATTATAAGATTTCGTTTATTTGTTCCCATTCTTTTTTAAAGTTTTCTGCTTTATACGTTGAAGAAACCATCGAATGAAGATTTAATCCTGTCGCACTTCTTAAAAATATTTTTTCATACGCGTATACAGGGATTTGTTTATTATTATTGAATCGTCTATCTGGTGTTCCATTGTTATTTACGTATTGCCAAGTATTATATAGGAATGTAGCATCACTCGGCGCAATTTCAGTTTCAACAAATTGTGTATATTCTAATGAGACAGAAATATCGTGGTATCGCAATGCGCCAACTTGAAAAAATCTAACAACAAGTATTTTATCAGGTAAAAAAATATATCGCGTTCCACCAATCGATAATTGATAAACTTTTATATCGTTTACTATTTTTAAGTAGCCTGGCGCCTTTGCAAAAGAAAAATAAACGCGCCCACGCTTTACATTTGTCCCAGCTCCCGCGTTCACTCTTGAATACGCGACCTGCTCATATTGTTCAATATTCCAAACCTTGCTACAACTACACAGAAGCGATAAAGCATTGTTTCGCCGATCTATTATCGGCGAAATATCGTTATCAATACTATATTCTACTAGAAGAAATCTGCGTGAATTTATAAAAATTGCAAATCCAACAACTAAGCAAGATAGCGCCAATAATATCGGAGTCCAAATATTTTCAGGAATAATCTCATGGAAACAAGACCAAATAAAAATTATCGTCAATCCAACTAGCCAAGTAAAAAAATTCTTTAACTTTATCGATTTAATCTTCTCGATAAATAGTTTATTTTCAGGCGTGGATAAGGCATCAATTTTTCCATTCACTACCGAATAAGTTTGTGAATTTTCCAAATTGTATCTTTCCATAGAATTCGCTCTTGGCAATTTACCATTTTGCGTCCGTTGAGAACGTGTTTCTTGAACGTAGGAAATCCCTGTACCTGGTATAGAATATGTTGTCCTAGTTCCACCGTCAGCCTTCCACGTTTTACGATAGCCTGGTCCACCCCAACTATAACCTATACCGCTTTTACTGATATTTATCCTAAACCCCAGTCCTACATTTATACTTTTTCTATAACGCCAACCCATAAAAACCTCTTTTGTAAAAAGTATGCTTATAACTAAACATTCCCCATTTTAGTTTGGGGTAATCTCCGTAAAGTCTCTAAAGAATAAGTACTATTAAGCTCCAAATTATGCACATTCTTTTCACCAAGGTCAACCGCTTTTAATGTCTTAATATTCAAAACCTTATACTCTGTATTAAGTTTAGCTTTACATTTTTCACACATACACGTTGCACTTATCAAGTTGAACCCATTTTGCACATTTAAATACCAATGTGGGAATTCGCCGCAAAACGGACATACAAGCAATTCCTTGTCAAACTTTTTTTGAATAATGTTATATCTACTCAAAAAACCGTCATAACGTTTAAACTCCATAATCTTCTCCTTAAAACAAAAAGTGCGCCCATAGAGAGCGCACGAAAAACGCATCTCTCAATGTTGCTACACATTTCCCCAAAACCAGGCGAGAGCATACGTTTTTACCAACAGTATGCCCTAATTTTGGGTTATTAAAAATGTGTAGCATAATCATTATAGCATATCTTTCAAAATTTTTCAACACTTTTGTGTATTATCTTTTAATTTCAAAAGAAATACCTTTTGCCTAAATTTGTTCCCCCGTTTATTCCCCTATTACCACGGATTAAACTTGCGATTTAACCGCTATTTCCACCAAATTTATATCAAAAAAAAGTATAAAAACACGAAAAAAGCCTTGATTTCGTTAAAAATCAAGGCTTTTGGCTGCCCCTGTCAGGCTCGTAAGGAGCGTTAGCGACGGAATAGCGAGGCAGAGATTGCTTTTATTACAATGCTTATCCCCTTTGCCGAGCGTCAGGGACGACGCGATTTGATTACAAATCGCTCGTTAGTTCATGCACTGTCGAAGACAGCAAAAAAGCAGGTACGTTTACACGTTCCTGCCTTTTTTGGCTGCCCCTGTCAGGCTCGAACTGACGACACACGGATTAACAGTCCGTTGCTCTACCTACTGAGCTAAGGGGCAATAAAAGCGGCAATTACCTATCCTCCCGGCAGTTCTCTGCAAGTACTTTCGGCGTAAAAGAGCTTAACTTCTGTGTTCGGAATGGGAACAGGTGGGTCCTC
>JAZRRB010000164.1:0-8112 GCA_045650385.1 Candidatus Scatosoma sp.
TAATCGCAGGCGCTTTATCCGCGTCGATACTCAATTTCCCCACGACGGAAACTACCCTGTCGCCATCGAGAAAACCACGGATTCTATCGTACACCTTGGGGAAGCAAACGCACTCTATCGAGCCGTACATATCCTCCACCGTCACAAACGCCATAAATTGTCCCGATTTGGTTTTTAGTTTCTTACTTGCGGAAATCATACCGCCCATAGAAACCGCCATACCGTCGGAAATTTCCGTATACGTCTTAATGCCCGTTTCTTCGTCCTCCGTGTATGCGTTGAGAAGCGAACAGTTGAAATTTTTATCCTTGAAATAGGGCAGGAATTTTTCAAACGGGTGCCCGCTGACGTATACCCCGAGCACCGATTTCTCTTTCGAGAGTTTTTCCATCGTATCAAATTCGGGAATATTCGGAAAATCCACCTCTATTGCCTGTTCTTCCAAAATATCGCCAAAGAGGGAAAGCTGCGCCCCTGCTTTTTGTTTATCGAGCGCATTTACCCTTGTGTATACTTCTTCGTATACCGCCGCCACTTGCGAACGAGTACAACCAAACGAATCGAACGCACCTGCATAAATAAGACTCTCGATAATACGTTTATTGATAAATTTCGCACAACGGGAAACGAAATCCCCAAAATCCTTAAACAAACCGTTTTCGTTGCGTTCCTTAATAACAAGCGCAATAGCCTCTTGTCCTACGCCGCGCAGCGCGCCAAGGCCGATACGAATACCGTTACCCTCTACCCAGAAGATATCTTTCGACTTATTGATGTCGGGTTGCAGAACTTGAATATTCTTTTCCTTCATATACACGATATATTTGGAAATTTCGTCTATCTTATCAATTCTGTCGTTTAAGATACCCGCCAAAAATTCTTTGGGGTAAAACGCTTTCAAGTACGCCGTACGGTATGCCACCACCGCATACGCCCCCGCGTGCGATTTATTGAACGCATAGGAAGCGAAACTTTCCATATCCGCGAATATCTTCGCCGCCACTTCCGCAGGGATTCCCAAATGCGCGCAACCCGTAATGCCCTCTTGGGGCGCACCGTAAATGAATTTATCTTTTTGTTCCATCAGCTCTTTTTTCTTCTTTTTCGCCATGGCACGGCGCACAAGATCGGCTTGCCCAAGCGAATAACCTGCAAGCTGTTGGAATATCTGCATAACTTGTTCTTGATAAATGATAACCCCGTACGAGTTCTTCAAAATCGGCTCTAAATACGGCGTATCATAGGTGATTTTTTCAGGATGGTGCTTATTCTCAATATACTTAGGAATAAAGTCCATAGGGCCAGGACGATACAATGAAATACCTGCTATCAAGTCTTCCAAACAGTTGGGTTGCAAGTCTTTCATGAACTTTTTCATGCCGCCTTGTTCGAGTTGGAACACCGCGTCCGTATCCCCGGACGAGATAAGTTGGTACGCCTCAGGCACGTCTACGCCGATTTTATTAAAATCGATATCGATGCCCTTGCCCTCTTTGATATATTCGAGCGTGTTTTGTATATCGGTAAGCGTGGTGAGTGCCAAAAAGTCCATTTTCAGCATGCCCACCGCTTCCACTTCCTTCATGTCGAACTGTGTGACGATATCTTCTCCGTTTCGAGCAAGCGGCACGTTATCCGAAAGCACTTTGTTACAAATAACGACGCCTGCCGCGTGTTCGGACGTATTCTTGGGCATACCTTCAAGTTTCAAGCCCATATCGATAACTTTTTGTATCTCGGGATTGCTTTCGTACACCTCGATAAATTCGGGGTTGCGTTTTTGTTTTTGTTCAGCGAGTTTTTTCTCGATGTCCTTACGTTTATCCTCGTCCAAACTATCGTCTTGCAACTGCTTTTCAAGTTTAGGGATTTTTCTACCAAGCAATTCGCCAATGCTGGATTTACCGTCCATGAGTTTTGCCACTTTATCCGTTTCCGAATACGGCACGCCCATAACGCGCCCCACGTCCTTGATAACAGCGCGCGAAGCAAGCGTACCAAACGTGACGATTTGCGCTACGTTTTCAGGGTGGTATTTTTCACGAACGTATTCGATTGTTTCTATTCTTCTACGCGTACAAAAGTCAACGTCGAAGTCGGGCATGGATACACGATCAGGGTTCAAGAAACGCTCGAAAATCAAATCGTATTTCAAAGGGTCTACGTCGGTAATACCTATCGAATACGCAACGATACTACCTACACCCGAACCACGCCCAGGGCCAACGGGAATACCGTTCAAGCGCGACCAGTTGATATAGTCCCACACGATTAAGAAATAATCGGCAAAACCCATTTTGATGATAATGCCAAGCTCGTATTCTACACGCGCCTTAATTTCGTCCGTGATGTTTTCGTATCTGCCTTTCAACCCCTCCCACGTAAGTTTCGTGAGGTATTCGGGCGAGGTCGAACCGTCGTCGGGTTTATACAAGGGAATCAGCGACGTATCGCGGATAGGATCTCCCTTGGGGGTTAAGTCGAACACAGGCTCTTCAATTTTATCCGCAATCACGCGCGTGTTGGTGATTGCTTCGGGTACGTAATGGAAAAGCTGTGCCATTTCGTCCCCTGATTTCATGTAAAATTCATGTTCTTCAAAGCGCATTTTCGGTTGTGCAAGCGTAGATTTCGTTTGAATACACAGCAAAACCTCGTGCATTTCCCAATCTTCCTTCTCGATATAATGCACGTCGTTGGTTGCCACCAAACCGATATTCAGTTCCCTTGCAATCTTGATTAAATCGGGCAAGATTTGTTTTTGTTCAGCGATACCATGGTCTTGGATTTCGATATAGAAATCTTCCCCAAAGACGTCTTTCATTTCTTGCGCCCATTTCTTTGCGCCCTCGTAATCGCCTTTGAGCAAAAGCTGGGGAAGCCGCCCTGCCAAACACGCGGAAAGGCAAATCACCCCCTCGTGATGCTGCTTTATCAAATCGTAACTGATACGCGGTTTCCCCCCTGCGTAACCGTCGATATACGAAAGGGAATCGAGTTTGACAATGTTCTTATACCCCGTCTTGTTTTTGGCAAGCAAAACGATATGCTCGTTCCGCCCCTGCGCAGGACGAACAAGGTGATCGTCTACAGCGTACAATTCGCAGCCGATAATATATTTAATGCCTTTTTTAACGCACTCTTCGGCGAAATACAGCGAGGCGTACATATTGCCGTGGTCGGTAATGGCGCAGGCGTTGATGTTGTTTTTAACGAGGTGGTCGATTAAATCGTCCACCTTTGCCGCACCGTCCAAAAGACTGTATTCCGTATGTAAATGTAAATGCACAAAATCCGTCATAATCTTCTTCCCTTTACAACTCTTCCGCTATCTCAATCAGCTTTCTAATACGGTGATTTAGACAACTCTTGCTAACCCCAAGCGTATCTGCAAGTTCTTGCAGCGTCTTTTCGGGGTGTTTTAAGCGGAGTTTTGCCACCGTAATAAGTTCTTCACTCAAATCCTTAAAATGCGTTTTTTCTTCTATTTTCCGAATCGCAAGCACCTGTTTTACGGCGGCAATCGCCGTTTTGTCGGCGTTGCCCGACATACAGTTTCTCGCGCGGTTATCGTTGTTCGCCTCATCCCGTTTTTCCAAAACCCCGACGAATTTTTTCAGCGTATTTTTCACGCCAATCGTGGCAAGAAAATCGGAAATCGCTTCCTTGCTCTTGATATACACAACGTAACTTTCCTTACGTTCTATACATTTAGCAAATAAATCGAATTCGTCCAGCATCAAGCAAAAATCTTTCGCCGTCTTTTTCTCGTTAAACACAATTTCGAGGTGATACCCCGTCCCCCCGTCGGTAGGAAGCGTACAACTGCCGCCGCCTAAAAACGCACCGCGGATATACGCAATTTTTCTATCCTCGCCCTTGGTGAGAATTTTACAAAGCCCCTCGCGGAAATCTTCCCCGCCTTTTTTGAGCAACCGAAGCGCGGAAAGCGTTTCCCTTCCTTTTCCGCTGGGACACAACAAAACAAGCTTGTCCCGACCGCTCATTCTATCCATGACGGCATGCGTCACGGAAAGTTCCGCACCGAACGTTTCAACAAATATCCGCATAAAAAATTCGGCTACGTATTCCGTTTCACTCACAAGGAAAAAGGTAGGCTCGCCCTCTTGCACGCCCAAAGCGCCGCTTGTGCGGACGAACGCGGAAAAGGCGGCTTTCTTTTCGCCCTCCGTCTTGCTCTCCGCCAAGAAACGGTTGATAATCTCCTTTTTCAAATCGGTAGTGAAACTCATGTTATCCTCTTAAAGGTGTTTTTTATATTCCGCAAAACGGAACGTAGGCAAACGCCCGTCGATATTGTCTATCCTATCCATCGGGAAATCGATACGCGAAAGCTGTTCGCCCACGATTTTCGTATCTCCCACTCTATCTTTGGAATGCGCATCCGAATTGATGATAAACCGCGCGTCCGTCTTTTGCGCAATCAGCATCAGTTCTTCGTCCGTCAAGTGCATTTTTTTCGAATTCAGTTCGATATACGTGCCGTAATCGGCGGCGCATTTTGCCACTTCCAAAACGTTGGCAGGACATACGTAACAAAGATGCGTCAGCGTATCTATCGGGTTGTTTTTTATCGCCTCGATATACGCTTTCGTGTTGCGCTCTACCAAACTTTTCGAAGCGTGGTGAAAAAGCTTTCTTGCAAGTAAATTCCCCCAAAAATACTTATAGCGGTGCGCGTACGGTTTACAGGAAATAAACACGTGAAAACCGCAGTTGAAAATATCAAAATTTTCATAATCCTTTTCCGTCATATCGGTAACGCCCGAATAGCCGCGGATATTCGCTTCCATACCAAGGAGTACCTTTACGCCGTATTCCTTTTCCGCGTTTTCGCACTCTTTTCTACATGCGGCAATTTCCTTGCGCTTTACCCCGAACGCCTTATGCGAAAAACCGTGGTCGGTAATGGCGATTTGTTGTAAGCCTAATTTTTGCGCCTGCGCCACGTTTTCCGCCACCGTATTTTTTCCGTGCGAATAGGGTGTATGCGTATGATAATCTCCCGTTAAAAGCACTGCTCTTCTCCTTTGTTTACGTAATATAGCGTATCTCTTCTTCTAGCCGTATTTTATATTGCGCAAATACCGCTTTTTTTATCAAATCTATCAACGTCCGAACATCGCTTGCCGTTGCGCTTCTATCGTTGATAATAAAATTACCGTGCGTTTCGGAAATTTTCGCACCGCCGATACGAAGTCCTTTCAACCCTGCGCCTTCAATCAATTTCCCAGCAACGTACCCGTCGGGATTTTTGAATACGCAACCCATACTTTTACCCTTAGGCAAATGCGCTCGGCGCTGTTTATAGCGATTTCGCTCGTTTGCTATCCATTCGTTATCCGCGTCGACAAGCGTGAGCTTTGCGCCCAAAATAACGCTGTTCCCGTCCAAGAACACGCTCTTTTTATACGAATAACCACATTCACTAACAGGCAAGACAACTACTTTGCCGTCCTGATAAACCGTAACGCTTTCCACGATTTCCGCGATGTATCTTCCGCCAACGCCGGCGTTCATAAACAGCGCGCCGCCAAGCGTACAGGGTATCCCCTCTAAAAATTCCGCACCCGATAAACCTACCCTCTCACAAACCGATAAAAGTTTGGAAGAAGAAATACCGGCAGGAAAAAATCCGTTTTCCACGCCGCGCATTTTTTTCGTACAAACGATAGCGCGGTTTATCTTGCCCTCACTTGGCAGTACGTTGGTTAAATTGCCCACTATATAAAAGGGAATCTTATCTTCGTCTAAGTTTTTAAGCAACCCAATCAGTTCTTTTACCGAATTAGGGTAAAATACAATTTCCGCTTTTCCACCGCAACCGATACTGCTGTGCGAAGAAAAATCAAACGGCGTTTCCCTATCAAAATGCGTATATTTTTCTTTGAAAAATAATTGTTGCAAGTATTCACCTCATTATAACATATTTTTTCGCTTTTTGAAAGTGTTTTTTCCACCTTTTTTCTTTTGCTTAAAAAATTTTATCCCCTTTATCTTATGCAACGGAAAACCCGTGTGTGCAAGAAGTTGACAGACAGCAAAAAAATATGCTATACTTTTCCTATGATACGATGTGTTTTATTCGATCGCGACGGTACTTTGGGCGAACTTTCCGACAAACGTTATCCCCAAACGTTTACGCCGTTTGCGGATATTAAAAAGACGTTTGCAATATTGAAAGAACGCGGTTTTCTCGTCGGGATTATCACCAACCAAGCCAGCATTGCACGCGGCACGGGTGGGAATTACGATTTTGAAAAGGAATTTATTTCCTACGGCGTGGACGCGTGGGCGATTTGTCCACACGATAACAACGATAACTGCGATTGCCGAAAACCCAAAAGCGGATTGCTTCTTTCTATTTGCAAAACGTTGAACGTTTCCCCTCGCGAGTGTCTTGTCGTAGGCGATAGGGTTAGCGATATCCAATGCGCCATTAACGTAGGCGCGAAAGCGGCGCTTGTTTTGACAGGTTACGGTAAAAAGGAAAAGGACGAGGCGTTGCGTCTTTGTCCAACCCTTTCCGTCATGAAACAGTTTGATAAAATCATCGATATTTTTACATAAAGAAGAAAAAACTACGGCATACTACGTAGTATGACCGCAAGAAAAAACGTATCGATTGTATTGAAAATACTCATTGTCGCCACCTCGCTCGGGGGCGTGTTTTTATCGCTGATTACAGCGCGAAAAGACGGCTATTCCCACTGGGCAAGACGGCTTTTATATTTTACGGCGCAATCGAATATTTGGATAGGCGTCATCACCCTCATCCTCCTTTTATCCCCCCTTTTTCCGTATAATGAAAAAAGACGAAAACGCTTATACGTACTGCGTTTCGTCTTTACCGTTTCCATAACCTTAACGGGAATTGTTTTTTGCGGATTGTTAGCTCCTTTTGCCGCCGATTACGGATTTCGCACCTGGGCTTTGTCCAGCGTACTTACGCACGCGCTTACACCTGCGTTTGCCGTACTTGATTTCTTCTTGGATACCAACCGTTACCCAATCGAAAATAAACACGTTTTCCTATGCGGAATACCGCCTACCATATACTTTTTCATCTCGTTTATCCTTGAATTTTTTTACGTCGATTTCGGCAGAGGCGAAGTTTATCCTTATTTCTTTATGAATTTCCGTTCCCCTGTGGGCGTATTTGGGTTTTCTTCCACACCGCCTTTTGTTATGGGCACGTTTTATTGGTTTTTATTATTCCCTGCGCTACTTTATTTAATTGCATTTGCTTACAAACGCTTATACAACCGAAAAAAAGCAAGATAAAAGGCTCGAACTTCCTTGTTCGAGCCTTTATAATTTTACGCTTTATAAATTATTTCGCCGCCGCGAATCGTAAGGATTACTTCATACTTATCGTTGAGCACCGTGAAATCGGCGCGTTTACCCACTTTGATACTACCAGCCTCGTTATCGATACCGAGCAATCTCGCAGGGTTAATCGTCGCATAATCGACCGCTTGTTCAAAAGGTACGCCCACTTTCGTAACAATATTTTCAATCGCTTTATTCATGCGCAAAACGCTGCCGGCAAGCGTCCCGTCCGCAAGACGCGCCTCGCCGTTTTTCACGAACACCTTTTGTCCGCCAAGTTCGCTTTCGCCGTCGGGAATCCCCTTTGCACGCATTGCGTCGGTAATCAAGGAAATCTTATCCGTGAACTTGTTTTTTACAAGCAAACGCATCGCAGGAACGGATACGTGAATCGTATCGGCAATCAATTCGCAGTTCAGCTCGTCTACAAGCATTGCACTACCCACAACGCCGATTTCTCTATGGTGGAGTGCCGATTGTGCGTTATACGTATGCGTGACGTTTTTTGCGCCAACCGCCACAGCCTTTTCTACGTCCGCAAACTTCGCGCCCGTATGCCCGATAGAAGCCACCACGCCCTTTTTATCAAGGTGTTTAATGAGTTCGTCCGCGCCCTCAATTTCAGGAGCAAGCGACACGATTTTGATTGCGTTTCCACTCGCCTCGTTATATTCGTCAAACACCGCCACGTCGGGTTTTGCCACGTATTCCAGCGGTTGCGCGCCTTTATGCGCCGCCGCAATAAACGGACCTTCGAGG
>JAZRRB010000165.1:0-2196 GCA_045650385.1 Candidatus Scatosoma sp.
TGCTATCGTATTGATAGAGTAGTTATCGTTCAAAATAACGGTTTTTGCTCTTAATTCAGGGCGAATACCATTCACGAACGCGTCAAAATATACTTGATAATAGCTTTCACCAGCCGAATAGCTATAACCAGGAACAATCAAAGAAGCCTTCGATTCTTCACTAAGAAATTCCGTCAATTCCCCCAATAAAGTCGTATCAATGTAGTAACCGTCTTCCAACAAGCCTAAATCGCCGGCAACGTAGTTATACCAATAGGTATACGTTTTTGCCATAGCGCCGCTCGGCTCGTCACGGCTGATTAAGCCCGCAAAACAGTTCGGCCCGCCGTTAGAAGGAACATAGTTCTTCAAGTTATTGATAGCTTCTCGCAAAATTCCTTTCCAATACGCAGCCGTATACATTTCGGTTGTACCAGCAGGAATATCCCCTTCGATAATAACCGATTTATAGGGTTCGTCAACTGCCGCCTGCAAGGAACTGAAATAAGGAATGTTCACGATAATTTTACAATCCTTCGCCGTTTTTCCATACGTTAAGCAATATTCAGCCGCAAGATCAAGAAGATAATAAACGTCATCTTGCTCTTTCGTCCCGCCGTATTTGTTATACAAATCTCTATTGCTATACGGCCAATCGGTACCATGGAAGTATTCAAATCCTGCGTCAAAGTACGCCTTCATATCCTCTACCGTTGCCATACCGCGGAACTTTTGCACATACGAACCCGTGCTATCGTCATACCAAACGCCGCTACCGGGAGATGCGTGCGCATACGTATCAATTCCATCACCAACAAAACCGAACAAAACCATCTTTTGTTCATCGGTATAATCCGCTGAAGCGTCGTCAAGCGCCGCTCTTGCCACGTAAGAAATCGTACGCGCATTATTCTCTTCCGCATAATCGGTGTAGCAATAACCCGTCGAACCGTCCGCATACATAATTTCCACACAACCGCGCGCAGAGAAAGACAAGTTGTATTGTTCTACCGTCAAGCCCGTTACGGCAACCGCAAACGACCAAGAACCGTCGCTATTTTGCTTTTGGTTGAAGTTATTTTGATGCGTACCGATATTCAAGTGGAGTTTGCCTTCAAGCGATTCTAAATCAAAGCCCTCGCTTGCAATCTCCGTCTCCGTAAACAAAATCGAGTAATTCTTCACATAATCATTAGGAATGATTTTTGCAATAAATCGGATACCTGAACTCCCCTCAACCATACGAATGGAAGCGCCGTCTAACACGTAGAAGTTTAACATAACCGCGTTGACGATAATACCTCCTCCCGCCGCAGGCATTTCCATATCCGTGATGTTTTGATACAATTTCCCTTGATATTCGTAGCCGATAAAGATGTTTTCTCCATCATTAAGGCTACTTCCGTCAAAGAACTTGTTTATTTCATCTTTATCCCATATCGCTTGCCCTGTCTTTACAGGTTCGCCATTTTGCAGGATAACTACTTGACGAAGCAGCTCTTGATATTGCACATCTCTAATACTCCACGACGTTCCGTCGTTTCCGCCGATTTTTACGTCATAAGTGTTGGAGTTTGCGAGAATATCCATCTTTTCACTGATAAGAAGTTCGCCGTCAATGATAACGTATTGCCATACGCCGCTACCGTCCGCAAAGTTTACCGCGCCGATTTCTACACGATAGGTTTTAGGGGCGCTGGTATGGAAGGCTACTTTTTGAGAAGTAGGCATACCGTTTTCATCCAAAAGTGCCGTCATTACGTTGCACCCGTCCAACCCAAAATAGAAACGGTAGGCATAAGCGCCTGCCCTACGAAGCTGAATCAATCTTTCTGCGCTCGCAGTCGAATTCAGCGTCAAATCAAATTCAAATACCACCGAACCTGTCGTATTATTCGCCGACGGAGCGTAGGAGTGGATTTGTTCAAAATAGGAATCCGTAGCAGGTACGGTATATTCATATTCCCCAAACACATCCTTTACCGACAACTTGTCGTAATCCGCAAGTTCGTTATCGCCATAGAACGCATCTACATCCGTAAGCTTCCAGCCTTGCTGATCGTTACCGCCGATTTTCAGATTGTAGGTGTTCGAGCCTGCAAGCCTTGCTTGCACCATGCTAATAAGAAGCTTTCCGTCAATCTTCACATACTGCCATACACCACTACCGTCCAAAAGGTCAATTGCACCAATTTCAACAAGATAGGTCGCAGAAGT
>JAZRRB010000166.1:0-1809 GCA_045650385.1 Candidatus Scatosoma sp.
TCCATCAAGGCATCGTGGAAATTTACCTGCTGGCCGTAGAATTTATACGCATCATAGTTGGGGAGCATCGTGGAAATAATCATTACTTCCACGTCGCTGTACTTACTCTTTAACCCACGCGCCATACGCTGCATATTGCTTGCAAAGCTGTCAGGGTCACGCCCGGTGTCGTTCATGCCGAATGCAAGGATTGCAAGGTCGATGTCGTCATATTTATCCAGTACACCGCCGCGCAGGTTGGAAAGCCCCCAAGCGGAATCCGTACCGCCTACCGACGCGTTGAACACGTTCACCGTATCCACGCCGTAGATTTGTTTCAGCCCTTCCGCAAACAACATCGGATAGGTGGGCATATACGGCGCCGTGTGGATGGCTTCGTGTCCCGACGAGTTCGCGCCCGTGGAAATGGAATCGCCGTAAACGAGCACGTTCAAAGTATCCCCTTTCAGTTTTTCCTGTGTCTTCGGTAAAAGCAAGCCCTTTCCTTCGGGTACGTAACCTTCATACCCTTCCGCATGCGTATAGGTCACGACGATTTGACGGGAATGATACCAACTGCCTTCCTTCCAAAGCACGTAACCGCCGTTTCTATCTTCAAACCCTTCTACCGCATCGGGAGAACCCGTTTTCGGGTGGAAATCGTTGTAGGAAAGTACGGGGATTCGAGAATTTGCAGGGATCACGAGTTTCCCATCTTCTACCGCATAATCCGTACCTGCGGTATAGGTGATTTGCAGGCTCGCGCTCTTTATTTCCACAATTTCAGAAATCGGATACAGCAACGAAATCGGCGTAACGCTACCGTCCTGTTCCGCAACGGGAAGCACCGATTCCATGTAGGAAATATCCCCTTCCCAAACAGGAGCGAGCACTTCTTCCATCGAAAAAGCCGCAGCAGCATCCGCGGAGAGCGTATTTTTTACGTCTACGGATGTTACCAAGCCCGCCATCAGCGCCGCCATCACTATGGCTACGATTGATTTTCTCACTTTTGTCATTCTTTTACTCCTTATGCTATCGCCTTGTGCAAATATTTATTGCATTCAGCTTTGGTTGATTGAAGTATAACATCTCAAAAAATGGATGTCAATACGCATTTGCGGTAAAACGCTTTACCAAATTTTACCGACCCTTTTCTCATAGAGAAAAAGTTGCTTTTTGGGGATAGTTTTTGTGATAAAACGCTTTATCCAATAACCCCCTTTCATTTTGTTGACAAAGAAAAAAAAGAGTGCTATAATATCGAAAAATCAGGACAAGGGGATTTTTCTATGTATAAAAGCATTCGCCCCGGCAGAACGTGGTACGATACCAACGGCAACCGCATTCAAGCGCACGGTGGTTCGATGCTCTACGCCGAAGGGAAATTTTGGTGGTATGGAGAAAACAAAGCAGGGATTACGGGCCGCGCCACGGGCGAGCCTTGCCCCTACTGGCATCACGGCGTAAAGCTGTATTCTTCGGACGATTTGTATAACTGGACGGACGAAGGCTTTGCCGTGCAGGAAAGCGACGATTTTAATAACCCGTTCCACCCTGTTCACATCATGGATAGACCGCATATTTTGTACAACGAACAAACCAAGACCTACGTGCTTTGGGCAAAAACGTCCAGAAGCGGCGGGTTTGATTGTGCAAAATTCTCCGTTTGTGTAGGCAAAAGCCTGAAAAATATGCAATTTTTACACGAAATCACCCCCACGCCTTACAGCGCAGGCGATTTTGATTTGTTCGTCAAGGACGGCAAAGCGTACGTGATTTTTGAAAACCCGCACACCGAAATGATTTGCGGTGAGCTGACGGATGATT
>JAZRRB010000167.1:0-8869 GCA_045650385.1 Candidatus Scatosoma sp.
TGCCCACTACGCCGCCGTCGAAAATAATACGCCGCGCTTCGGCAAGGCTTTCGCCGTCGATTGTTTTAATCTTCGTTTCCATAACGTAAAAATTTTAAGCGAACGGATCTTCGTCGTCTTCGTCCGCAGGCGGTTCTTCCGCATACGGGGGCGGTTCGGGGAACGCCGACGGCGCGGGATTTTCGTCGAACGCTTCGGGCTGTCTTTGCCCGAACACGGGCGGTTCGTCGTCGCGGTTTTGTTCGTCCACGTCCACGAATTTCGTGCACTCGCCAATGAATTTCAACGAAACTCTTCCTTGCGCACCGCTTCTGTGCTTGGCGATAATCAGTTCCGCCGCGCCTTTCACTATCTTGCCCGATTCAAGTTCCTCACTCGTTGCCGTAGCTTCAGGACGGTTGATAAACATAACGATATCGGCGTCTTGCTCGATAGCGCCCGATTCACGAAGGTCGGACAGGGTAGGTTCTTTCGATTGAATACGGCGAAGCTGCGAAAGCGCGATAACGGGTACGCCAAGTTCCTTTGCCATGATTTTCAAATCACGGGTGATGGAAGCGACTTCCTGTTGTCTGTTCTCCGCGCCTGCCGTGCGCGAATCACCGCTGGACATAAGCTGGATATAGTCGATCATAACCAAATCCAAGCTGCCTGCCGTCGATTTCAAACGGCGGCATTTGGAAATGATTTCCCCCGGCGTAATACGAGAAGAATCGTCAATGTAAATATTGCTCTTTTTCAGTTTATCTGCGGCAACCATCAATTTTTTCCACTCTTTGGCGCTCAATTTCCCTGCCAAAGCGTTTGCCATGCTCACGTTCGCATACGAACAAATCAATCTTTGCACGATTTCACGGCGGGGCATTTCCAGCGAGAATACGGCGCACGTCTTGTTGGCTTTGAGCGACGCATTTTCCACGAGGTTCATCGCAAGCGACGTTTTACCCATACCAGGACGTGCAGCAAGAACGATTAACGCGCCAGGTTGCAAACCGTTGGTCATTCTATCCAAATGCTTAAACCCTGTGGGCACGCCTTTGAAGGAATCGGGATCCGTTTGCAACATTTCAAACTTATGCAAAACCTCCCCGATGATATCCCCCTCGTCCATGCCCGAAAGCGCGGACGCCTCCGTTTCGCGCGAAATATCGTATACCATCTTTTCCGCAAAGGAAAGCGACGTTTTTTCGTCGGTAGAGGCCGTGGACGTTTCGATGATTCTTCTCGCCGCGCGGATAAGTTTTCTATTCACGCTATCGCGGATTACGATGTCGTAATAGGACTTATAATTTGCCGCGGACGGCGTGATTTGCGAAAGCTCGGTAAGATAAGTGATACCGCCTGCTTTATCCAAGTTTCCTTCGCTATCCAAATAATCGGATACCGTAACGAGGTCTACGGGCTTTCTTGCAGCAAAAACCTTCCGCATCGCGCGGATGATGAATTTATGAGATTCTTGGTAAAAATCCTCTTCCGACACCTTTTCCACGAGTTCGGATACGATATCGTTATCCATGAGGAAACAGCCCAAAAGCGCCATTTCCGCATCGCGGTTATAAGGCATTGTGTTTACGTTGGTTGCCATAATTTTTCTTCCTTGTAAATGTAAAATCGCATTGGTTGTTATAACAAACTCTTAAATTCGTTGAGGGTATCCGCAAATTCTTCCATAGCCGCCTTAAACGGTGCGTCCGTTGTCAAATCCACGCCCGCCTTTTTCAAAATCGATACGGGATCGGCACTGCCGCCTGCGGATAAAAATTCGAAATAATCGTTTACCGCGCTTTCCCCTTCCGTTAAAATGCGTTTAACGATAGAGATAGCGGAGATGATACCCGTGGCGTATTTGTACACGTAGAACGCGTTGTAAAAATGCGGTATTCTCGCCCACTCGTACGCAATTTTATCGTCGTGCACAACCCCTTCGCCGTAGTATTGTTTGTTCAAGCCGTAATACAACTGACAAAGGCTGTCTTTGGTGAGTGCCTCGCCTTTTTCCACCTTTTCGTGCGCTTTTTGTTCAAATTCCGCAAACTGCGTTTGACGGAACAGCGTTGCGCGAATCGTGTCCATGTAATAGTTAAGCAAGTATTTTTTGAGGTTCTTATCCTTGCTTTGTTTATACAAATATTTCAGCAAAAGAACTTCGTTTACCGTGCTGGCGATTTCCGCCAAGAAAATGGTATAACTCGCCTTTGCATACGGCTGCGCGTGCGTAGATTTATACGTGTGCAACGCGTGTCCCATTTCGTGGGCAATCGTGAAAATATCGTTGGTGGTTTGCTGATAATTCAAAAGCACGTACGGGTGCGGTGCGTTATACGTACCTGCGCTGTACGCGCCGTTGCGCTTGCCCTCGTTTTCATACACGTCTATCCAACGCTCGTCCTTCGCCTTTTGAAGTAGCGCCTGATAATCTTTCCCAAGCGCACCCAAGCCTTCTTTTACCAAATCGTACGCCTCGTCGAAAGGAAGCGACATATCCGCATCTTCTACAAGCGGTACGTACAAATCGTAAATATGCTGACTTTCCTGTAAAAGCACTTGCTTTCTCACGGAAATATACTCGTGCATAATCGGGAGCGCATCGTGCGTTGCTTTGATAAGGTTTTCGTACACGATAGGCGTTACGTCCTCTTCCGAAAGCGCCATTTCCAAACAGCTATTATAATTTCTCACCGTTTTATACAAGACGTTCTTTTTGACGTTGTTATAATACGTTTGCGTAATGGCATCGATGAGTTTGATATACGAATCGTAATATTTATTAAACCACTCCGTACGCTCTTCCTCGTTTCCCGTATGCAATACCACGCCGTATAAGCCGTGGCTCATTTGCACCTCTTCACCCTTGAACGTTGCCTTGGGCAAATTGAGGTTGGCGTTATCGAGCATCATAAACACGTCTTGGAAACCACCGAACACGTCACTACCGAGCGCAAGCAGTTTTTCTTCCTTTTCGCTCAATACGTGCGCTTTGCTTTGCACAAGCTTTTTCAATTTATAATCGTGCGCCTTGAAATCGGGATCGTCGATAAACGATTGCAACGTAGCTTCGTTAAGCGCCGTCAGTTGCGGATCGATAAACGCAAGTTGGGAAAATACCTTGGAAAACAGCGTGGTAATACGCGCAAGCGCCGCCGTCGTATCTCCGTCGCGTACGTCCTCGTCGTGGCGAAGGTGGGCGTAAATATACAATTTTTCCATACGGCTTGCCACTTCGTCGCAAAGTTGTAAACAGCAAAGAAGCGTTTCCTTATCCGCAAGTTTGTTATCAAATGCCGACACGTCGATAACGCCGTATTCCTTTTCTACCGCCTCATATTCCTGTTGCCAAGCTTCGTCGCTTTCAAACAGGTCTTTGGTGTTCCATTTTTTATTTTCCGATATTTCTTTTCTTTCCATATTCCGCTCTCTTAATTTTTGAAACTGTGAATGGGCGCAGGGATATTGCCGCCGCGCAATATAAGTTTGGACGAATCGCAATTATGCACAGGCATAATCGGGGCCCTGCCCAAAAGTCCGCCAAAGCTTACTTCTTCTCCAACGCCTTTGCCAACAGCAGGGATAATACGCACCGCCGTCGTCTTATTGTTGATCATACCGATTGCCGCTTCGTCCGCAATCATTGCCGAAATCGTCGTAGCAGGCGTATCGCCAGGGATAGCTATCATATCCAAGCCCACGCTACATACGCACGTCATCGCTTCCAATTTATCCAACGTTATCGCTCCCTTTTGCGCCGCGCGTATCATGCCGATATCTTCCGAAACGGGGATAAACGCACCCGAAAGTCCGCCAACCCTCGAACTCGCCATAACGCCGCCCTTTTTCACTGCGTCATTGAGCAAAGCAAGCGCCGCCGTCGTACCGTGGCCGCCTACCGTTTCGATACCCATTTCTTCTAAAATTTGCGCCACCGAATCGCCAACCGCAGGGGTGGGTGCCAGTGACAAATCGACAATACCAAACTGTGCGTTCAAACGTTTTGCCGCTTCCTTGGCAACAAGTTGTCCCGCACGCGTAATCTTGAACGCCGTGCGCTTGATTTGCTCCGCCACGTCCGTCAAATCGGCGTTAGGGATTTGTTCCAATGCGTGCTTCACAACGCCAGGACCAGATACACCGACGTTGACAACCGTATCCGCTTCGCCTACGCCGTGGAACGCGCCTGCCATAAACGGGTTATCCTCCACCGCGTTGCAAAACGCCACGAGTTTCGCCGCACCAATGCCGTCTTTGTCCTTCGTAAGCTCTGCCGCGCGTTTGAATACATCGCCTAAAAGTTTTACCGCTTCCATATTGATACCCGACTTTGTCGAACCAACGTTGACGGAAGCGCAAAGACGCTCTGTCGTTGCCAACACTTCGGGAATCGTTTGGATAAAAATTCTTTCATAATCCGCCGTCGATTTATGCACGAGTGCGGAATAGCCGCCAAGGAAATCAATCCCCAACGTTTTTGCCGCATCATCAAGCGCTTTGCCGACGATGGGCGATTTTTCAGGGAAAGCAGCCGTAATCAAACTGACGGGCGTTACCGATACGCGTTTATTGACGATGGGAATACCGTATTCCCCCGATAAATCCGCCGCCGTTTTGACGATGTTTTCCGCTTTTTTACAAACGAGATCGTATACCTTTCTCGCCGTTTCTTCCGCGCTGTCGCGGATACAGGAAAAGAGGGATATCCCCATCGTAATCGTACGGATATCCAAATGTTCCTTTTCCACCATTGCTATCGTTTCTAATACGTCGTTATTACTGAACATCTTCTCTCCCCCGTATTAAACGTTGTGCATGGCATTGAAGATATCTTCGTGTTGCAAATAGACGGACATACCAATTTGCTTGCCCATTTCCGTGCACTCAGCGGCAAGTTTCGAAAGTTCGCAATTTGCGTTCGAAATATCCACAATCATAATCATGGCGAAATATTCGCCTAAAATCGTTTGGGAAATATCTTCGATGTTTGCGCCCTTTTCCCAAAGGAAATTGCTTACCTTTGCAATAATACCCGTTTTATCTTTACCTGTTACTGTAACAACTGCTCTCATACCTCTTCTTCCTCCATTTGTACTTCGTCCGTTTCTTCCGTTGTTTTTGTTTCTTCCTCTTCTTCCTCGTATTCACTAAAATCATACGCATGCTTTTCCAAAATTTCATACTGCACGAGGAAGTTGCTTTGCGAAATATAACGGACGTAATCGCCGTTTTCAAATTCCGGCTGCGGTTTTTCCAAGTCGAAATATACCTCGCGTTCTTGCCACTCCTGACGTTTTTTACTCCACGTTTCAAACACGCAAGAAATGACGTCAATATGGTCCTTTTGCAAGTTCTTCGTACGGAAAATATAGAAATAGTTATGCTCTTCCATTTTGATACCTTCGCTGACGTAGAACAGCATTTTCACATATCTACGCACACGCGAAAATTTAATGGACATATATGGGAATATAAACACAATGTATAACCCCGATGCCACGTAAGCAACCGCTTTGGGAATCGCGTCCAATTTAGATGCGTACGGCAAAGATACGTGATACACAACCATGGCAATACATATTGCTAAATACAAGATAGTCGTTATCCAAAACCCAGCAAAAATACGCTTTTTTTGTTTATAAGCCGCAAGATAATCGGCATCGGTATAAACGGATATCATAATTTTTCCTCTAACTGTAATTATTTGTTATAAATGAAAAGTACGCCAAGCGTGCCTTTGCCACAATGACTGGTAATAATCGAACCCGCAACCGTTTCAATCACTTCATCGAAATGGAAAAGTTCCTTTACCTTCGCTTTCGCCACGTCTACAATCGCCTTATCTGCGCTGCTGTGCGTAATGAAACAACGAGTTTTATCATACGAAGGATATGCCACCGCAAGTTCTTCAATATACTTAGAAATGCAACGATCCATATTGCCCTTGCACGTACCGCCCTGTTGCAACTTACCCTCCACCATAACAATTTTCGGGTGAATTTTCAAAATGTTTGCCGCAAGCATTTTCATACCAGAACATCTTCCGCCTTTATGCAGATAATCAAGCGTATCGGGTACAAACGAAGTGTTCGTTCTTTCACGAAGTTCGCAAATTGCCTTTTCAATTTCTTCGCTGTTTTTACCCTCGTCACGCATATCCGCCGCTTTCAATACAAGCAAGCCTTGCCCAGAAGAGAGCGCTCTCGAATCGATTACACGTACTTTGCCGCCAAACGACTTTGCCGCTTCTACGGCAAAATTGTGTGAACCAGAAGCAAGGGAAGAGATATTAAAGTGAATAAGTTCGTCATATCCCTTTAATTGTTCCCCAAAAAATTCTTCATATTCCCCAATACTGGGCGCGCTGGTCTTAGGCAAAATTTTCGTCTTTGCCACAAAATCAAAGATATCCTGCGGCGTAATATCCACGCCGTCACGATATGCTTTGTCCGCCAAATTTACTTGCAAAGGCAAAATACCTATATCGCGTGTGTTTACCAATTCGTTCAAGTCACAAGTGCTGTCTGATGTAATTCTGATTTTCATAATCATTACTCCTTAATTTTTTTATTTTTCAGTAGGGAAGAAGAAAAAATTTAATACGTTATCATATTTGATTGCCCAATCGGGAACGATACCGCAAATATCTTCTTCCTTGTACAATTTATTTTTTAATCTGGAATAGTTTGGATAACGGCTGTCCATACTGTTTTGCCGATTATCCCCTAGGAAAAACACTTCGTCTTCTCCCACTTCATATATGGGAAAATCGTAAGCTTTTCTCCCCAACATATAATAGGCGTACGGCTCGTCCAAAGGAATAAATTCCCCCTCGCCGCCATATTGCACGTAGATTTGCCCGTCCGTGCAATACACTTTATCTCCGCCTTTTGCTATCAAACGTTTAATCAAATAATCGGGATCATTTTCCCCTTGGTATTCGGGATATTCCCCAACGTACACCACAATGACGTCGCCATAATCCGCTTTATGCTTTTCGTCCGTTGGGCGCATGAGCAAGCGCTGACCGTTTGCAAGCGTCTTGTTCATCGAAGAGCCGTCTACCACAACCCCACCAAACGTTGTCGTGAAATATATCCGTACCCCGAAAATGAGCAAAAACAACACAAGCAAAACGATTAGGTAACGAAATATCGAATTCCGTTCCTTAAAGCCGAAACGCTCTTCATAAAGCTCTGTATCTTTCAAGCTCTTTTCAGTCATTGCTCTCATCCTTTTTGATTGATTTTACCCGTTTTTTTAGTTCATCTCTCGTAAGATTGACAAACTTTCCACAGGTAACACAGCGAAGTTTCACATCCGCGCCCACACGGACGATTTCCCAATCTTTTCCACCGCACGGGTGCGTTTTTTTCATCGTCACCTTTTCATTTATACCGTACATTATCGTTACCTTTTATTACAACCAAAGAATATTGGTAACGGCAAATTCCGTCGTTTCATCCAAACATCTGAACGCCATCGATTTTCCGTCTAAAAAATTCTTCAACGGCATACCACTGATTTCCCCTTTGAAATCCCCTGCCTTTAAGATGATGCGTTTCCATTTACCGCCGCCTTTTACCTCAAATTCGCAGGCGTAACGTTCGAAATCCTGCCCCACTTCACCCGCTTCTATAAACACTTTTAATTGCTCCGTCTTCGGGAAATATACGTCGAAGGCAAGCAACGCGTTTTCGTCCGGAACGTAGGTGGGAGAGCTGATTTTGAACGTCTTTACACCGCCCATCGAATACGCGCCTTTTATCCCTGCGTATCCGCTTATTTGTTTGGGCAGGAAATCTTTCTCCAAGAATATTTCACCGATTGCGTATTCCTTATACGAAGCAACGGAAATCGTATCCATTTCTTTACCTGAAAAGAGCATCCGTCCTTTCACCGCCGCAGGATTGGGGTTCAAAAGACGCTTTGCCGTAATCTTCGACGACACGCGGAAACCGTTGATATATTTTGCGTATGCAAAGACGAACACCGCCGTTGCGCCCTCAAACGGTTTTACTATATAACGCACTTTGCCGTTTTTTACCGTTTTGCCGTCCGCCTTAAATTTCCGTTGCCAATCGCGATAACCGCATTTGGTATGCACGTTGGCTTCCGCGTAGTAAATACCCGTTTCTTCCAAAATGCCTTCCTTGTCGCAATCTACCTCTATTTCAATTCCCTCTTCCGTTTCCGTCAAAGACACGTTCAGCGTTTCAGGAATATAAATTTCTCTTCCTTTCAAGTTCTTTTCCAAGAACAAATCCATATCGATAAGCGCATGCGCGCCGATACAAGCGCCGCTCGTTGTCGAATATACCAGCGCGTTTCCGTCCTTATACCCGATACGCGAATACGTATCGTAAGCCCTATCGCAATCGTACACGTAATCACGGAGCGCGCAAAGCATCAAAACGGGGCATTTCACGTAAGGCGCGTAAGACTGCGCTTCTACCGCCGCGATATAGCTGTGCTGTTCGTCACTCAAATTTTTTGCGTGTCCGTCGCCAAACTTTGCAATTCCCGAAAAGGATTTCCAACCGACGGCGTTGATAGGCACACCGCATTTCAAATCGGGCGAAAGCATCGTTTGCCAAGCAATATCGCCGCCCGTACGCACGCCTACCACACCGATGTTGCTGATATTGGGAAGCGTCTTTAAGAATTCAATCGAATAGAGCGCAACGTACGTCCATTCCACCCAGCAGGTTTTATCCGAGTCTACGTCCATAAGGGAGTGTAAACCCTCTGCTTTTTCGTAGTTGCCTTGCGAGAGGGATTCGGGATACGCGGTGCGGAGTACCGTACCGTCGTCCGAGCTCATTTTTCCCGAATAATCGGGCACGAGCACGGCGTAGCCTCTATCCACGAAATAATCCATAAG
>JAZRRB010000168.1:0-6858 GCA_045650385.1 Candidatus Scatosoma sp.
GATTGTCCGAATAGGGCATCATAACGCCGACGTTTTTGCCTTGTTCCATCGCGGGGATTTGGAGGGTTGCGCACATAAGCGCAGGGTTTTTACGGATAGAGGGGAAACGGCAAGCGTGATCCATATACGCCGCACCTGCAAGCAAGCCTTTAATATCGATGCCAAGCACTGCCGCAGGCAACAAACCTACGGGGCAAAGTTGCGAGAATCTTCCGCCTACGCCGTCGGGAAGAACGTAGCTCTTAATGCCGCCTTCTTCGTCGGAAATCTTTTTAAGGTTACCCTTGTTTGCATCGGTGGTGAAGATAACGTTGTCTTTCACGTTAACGCCAGCCTTTTTCAAAAGGTCGAGGATGATGAGGTATTGCGTCATCGTTTCGCTGGTTGCACCCGATTTGGAAATGACGTTGAAGCAGGTTTTTGCAGGATCGATAACGTCGAGCAAATCTCTCATACGTACGGGGTCTACGTTGTCTTCTACGTAGAATTTAGGTCCCTTTCTCTTCGAACGGGGCAAATCGTTATAATGCAAATGGCAAAGCGCGTTGAACGCCATGATAGGGCCGAGCGCGCTGCCGCCGATACCGAGCACTACGAAATATTGGAAATTTGCGCGTACGTTTTTCGCCGTTTGCAAAATATCTTCGACGATTTCCGCTTGGTTGTAGGGAAGTTCCGTCCAACCCATATACAATTCGTCTTTACCGCGGTTTTCCTGTACGTAGCGGAAAGCGTTTGCCGCTTTTGTCGAATAAGCGTTAAGCTGTTTTGCGGAGAAACCCTTGTCGCCTAAGAATTTGTCCGTCATGTTGTTATAGTCCAACGTTACGCGCATGGAGTTGCGCCAATCTCTGGTTTTGTAAGCCATAAAAATCTCCTTATAATTTCAGTACTCCTATATTGTACTCTCAAAAAACCCGATTGTCAAGGTCTAGGTTAAAAAAAGTAGGGAAAATAAGGAAAAAATTTAAGAAAATAGGCGTTTTTGGCTGTTTTTTCGGCGGATTATCCGTTTTTTCGGTAGGATACCCAGAGTCCACCAAAGCAACAAAGTAACAAGTAGCAACGAAAGGGAAGAGAAAAATACGGCAAGTAGCGCGCTACAAAAACGGGCGAAAAGCGAATAAAATAAATTCCCGAAAAGGGATAACGGCAATACGCAAATTCCCCCTTTCAAAGCGGTGAAAAATCCGCTTGTACCGCGTTCTTTTAGCATTTGGCGGAAAAGGTGCGGACATTTTTTGCCGAGATAGACAAGATTGCAAACGGCGCTGATAAGAAAACTGACGCCAAGCCCGACGACGTACGCGTAAGCGCCGCAAAGGGCAGGCAAAAACAGTATGCAAAGCAACGTGGCGGCGGCGCTGATAAAATAGAAGATAAACGTTTGCTTCTCATAGCCCATGGAATTGAGCATGCTTGTGGATATCATAGCAAGGCTCATGGGCAAAAGAATTGGACAGCTTTTTCGAATCATTTCCCCTGCGAGTTTTTCGGAAAAAGCAAGTGTGCCAAGCGCTTCGCCTACGGCAAAGAAGAAGGGGGTTAAAAAACAGGCGACGAGAAATGCCACCGTCAAACCGCGCGCAAGGTTTTGATACAAGCGTTTTGTGTTCTTGCGATAATAATCTTCCGCGAGTTCGGGTACGAGTACGAGAGAAAGAGAACCGATGATGGTGGAGGGGATAAACAGCACGGGCATCGCCATGCCCGAAACGATACCAAAGAGTGATAACGCCTCGCCCTCGCTTGCGCCTGCACGGATAAGCATGACGGGCAAAAGCACGGCGATGGCGGAGGACACGAGTGAATTGCCTGCGCGGACGGAAGTGATGGGCAGGGTTGCGTTGAAAAGCGGTTTTAACTGTTTTTTGGGGTTGGAAAGTTTGCCGCCGCAAAAGAGAAAACAAAGGGAAGAGGCGGTGAAGGAAAAGAGGTAGGAAAGCACGACAGCCCATGCGGCGAGGTTTGCGCCCTGCGCGGGAGAGGAAACGTTTTGCAAAAGAAGTACGCCGATAAGAACCATGACGCTCTCTTCCGCAATTTCTAAAATTGAGGGGAGTAAAAACCGTTTATTTCCCCAAAAACTACCCCGAAAAACAGCGTAAATGGAAGAAAAACACAAACCGAGCAGTAAAATGCGGAAAACGGGTATACCGCGTTTGTCGGAGAAAAAGGGGGAGGCGAGGGAGGGGAAAAGCTCGAAAAGAAGTACGAAAGGCAGGGTGAGCGCCAAAGATAAGAGGATACCTGCGCTAACGGCGCTCCTTTCGCTTAAAGGGTGGTTTTCCGCTTTGCTTTTGGAGATAAAACGCGACACGCTAATGGGGATACCGCCCGTACCGAGGGTTAAAAAGACGGCGAAAAGGGAGAGGGCTACTTGGTATAAACCCAGTCCTTCTGCGCCAAGGAGGCGCGATAAAACAATGCGGTATAAAAATCCCAAGCCGCGTTCGGCAATCGAGAGTGCGGTAACAAGCGTTGCGGTGGTGGCGAACGTCGCGTGTACGTTTTTTTGTGGGGTGTGCGAGTGTAAAATATGCCCTTTCATACCATTATTGTACGAGCTGTATTCCCATAATTATGACAACGGGGAAAAATTACATATTTTTTGTGGAGCGCGCATACAATAACGTATGTTACGATTGGATAGAAAGGAATTATATCAAGTGAAAAGTGGGCAAACGCTGAAAGAGATTGCGGAAACGTTTTGCGTATCGGCGCGTTTGCTCGCCAAAGAAAACGCTTTGACGGAAGAACCGCGCGCAGGACGGATACTGCGTATTCCCCAAACGGTAGGCAATGCGTATACGGCGAAAGAGGGGGAGGATAGGGCGCTCCTTTGCGGAAGCGAGGAAAAATTTGTGGAGAAAAACGGCGCAGATATTTTGTACCCCGGTATGAGAGTGATTTTGTGAAGAGCGAAGTTTTGCACAACTCCGCCTGCACCTCGCATACATTGATAGTAAGTAACGAATACGCGAAAAAACGAAAACCGTTTTCGGATTTTTTCGTAACAGGAGGTATACCATGTCCTGTTATTCTAATTTCCAATCGGATAAGTGCCCTTGCGCAATTACGGGCAATCCGATAAACGGTATCACGGAAAAGGTTTGTATTCAGGCGGAAAAAATCTTCGACGCAGGCATTAAACAAACGCAAATCGAAAACTTTTCACTCACGCTTACCGATCTTGACCCGACTACCGTTGCATGTCCTTTAACGTTCGTGTCCGCGCGCTCGACAGGGGCGGAAGCTACGGTGACCAATCTCAACGTGGAACGCCAAGCGGATAAGTCTTGCGCGAGGGTGCAAGCCACCGTTTCCGTGCCCCTTGAAGTACTCTTTACCGATGCAAACGGCGTGGAAGGGAGCGCAACGGCAACGGTGTCAATCAACCAAGACGTATTGTTGTACATACCCTCGCCGTCCATTGTGCCGTTTACCGTGAGTGCGGTGATGAGCGCGGTTGTGCCTAACGGCGTGTTTAACCCGGAAACGCAAGGCTTTACGGCTACCGTTTGCGTGACGGTGATCTTGAAGATTTCGATGCCTGTGGAATTGCTTGTACCTACGTATGGGTATTGTGTAATTCCGCCTGCACAAGATTATTCGCAAGAGGTTTGCGCAGGGTTCTTCGAACTTCCGCTTTATCCGCAAAACAAACCTTGTTGCAATAAATAGAGGATAATGAAAACAGCTCGGCAAGGGCTGTTTTTCTTTTGTAAATCTACTTATTCCCCTTGCAAAGTCTTGCTTTTTTGCTACGCAAATGGTATAATAAACGTATGAACGTTTATGCGATAAGTGATTTGCACCTTTCCACTACGTCGGATAAGCCGATGAACGTGTTCGGCGGAAATTGGGAGGGGCATTTCGAAAAAATTAAAAGCGATTGGCTAGAAAAGGTACAAGAGGATGATATCGTGCTGATATCGGGCGATATCTCTTGGGCGATGAAACTCGAAGACGCGCTTGTCGATTTACAGCTGCTTGCGCCCTTGCCCGGCAAAAAGGTGTTTATCCGCGGTAATCACGATTATTGGTGGAACGGTATTTCGCGCCTTCGCGCCGCCGCCCCCAACGATAGCTTTGTTTTCCTGCAAACGGGTGCGGTGAAGATAGGGGAATTTATCTTTATCGGTTCGCGTGGGTGGACGTGTCCGGGCAGCCCCGATTATACCGAACAGGACAATAAATTATATCTTCGCGAGGGGGAACGTTTCCGCTTGGCGTTTACCGAGGCGGACAAGCTGTGTACGGGCGGGGAAAGAAAAATAGCGCTTATCCATTATCCGCCGTTTAATTTGAAAAACGAGGATACGCTTTTTACCAAGACGTTTGAAGAAAATGGCGTGGAGAAAGTGGTATTCGGGCATATTCACGGTGCGGCGTACTTTCCCTTGAAAACGGAAAAGGGCGGTGTGGAATATATCCTTACGGCGTGCGATAAAGTGGCGTTCAAATTGGTGAAAATTTGTTGATTTCCGTATATACGGAAAATAATTGTGTAAAAGCACAAAAATTTATCGCTACTACCTTTACAAAGAGATAAAAAAGTGCTATAATAATGCGGATAAAAAATTAAACTTACGTTTTGGAGAAAAAATATGCTCAAAAGAAAAGACTTGTTGGGGCTGATTGACGCCACGAAAGAGGAACTTACCGAAATCCTCGATACCGCCGACGTCATGAAACGCCACCTCAAAGCAGGGGAAAAACAACTTCCCTATCTCAAAGGCAAAACGGCGACGATTCTCTTCTACGAAAACAGTACGAGAACGAGAACGAGTTTTGAACTCGCCGCCAAATACCTCGGTGCGACGGTTATTAATATCGCCGCAGGCAGTTCCTCTGTTGCCAAAGGGGAAACGCTGGTTGATACGGGAAAAACGTTGGATGCGCAGCTCAACGATTTCTTGATTATGCGCCATCCGATGGGCGGTGCGCCTTACCTTCTTGCTAAGGTTGCCAAAGCAGGTGTGCTCAACGCGGGCGACGGTATGAACGAACACCCTACGCAAGCGCTCCTTGATATGTTGACAATGCGCGAACATTTCGGCACGTTAGAGGGTTTGAAAGTGGCAATCGTAGGCGATATCAAGCACTCGCGCGTGGCAAAATCCAACTTATTCGGGCTTAACGCTATGGGCGCGGAGGTACGTATGTACGCACCGGAAACGCTTATCCCTAAGGGAATTGACAAGCTGGGTGCGAAACTTTGCAACAGTAAGGAAGAGGCGCTCAAAGATGCGGACGTTGTTATGGGCTTGCGTATTCAGCTCGAACGTCAACAGGCAGGTAACTTCCCTTCGCTTAATGAGTATGCAGAGTTTTACGGTGTCAACGGCAAGGATTTGAAACTTGCCAAACCCAACGCAATCATTATGCACCCCGGTCCCGTAAACCGCGGTGTAGAACTCACGGGCAAAGTTATCGACCACGAAAAGAGCCGTATCGAAGAACAGGTATTCTCGGGTATCGCCGTACGTATGGCGTGCTTGAAACTGCTCAACGATTACCGCAACGCGCAAAAGTAAAAGGAGAAAGGATATGATTATCAAAAACGGAAACGTAGTTTTGAAAAACTCGGTAGAGAAGAAAGATATTTTGATTGAAAACGGTAAGATTGTAAAGATTGCCAACAGCATTGACGGTGATAACGTCATCGACGCAAGCGGTAAGTACGTATTCCCCGGCCTTATCGATATGCACGTGCATTTGCGTGACCCTGGTTATGAATATAAAGAAGACATCGAAAGCGGTAGCAAGGCGGCGGTGAAAGGCGGCTTTACGCAAATTTGCTGTATGCCCAACACCAATCCTATCATGGATAACAAAGTGGTGGTAAGCTACGTAAAACATAAAGCGCAAGAGGTAAACCTTTGTAAGGTACACCCTATCGGTGCAATCACCAAAGGGGAAAAGGGCGAACAGCTTGCGGATATTGGCGAAATGAAAAAGGCGGGCGCGGTGGCAATCTCCGACGACGGCGTAGCGGTAAAGAGCGCGAGAGTGATGCGCCTTGCTATGGAATACGCAAGCGGTTTTAATATCAAATGCCTTTGCCACTGCGAGGATAAAGAACTCGTAGACGGCGGCGTAGTAAACGAGGGGTTGAGCTCCACGATTGCGGGCTTAAAGGGGATTCCTCGTGCGGCGGAAGATATCATTATCGCAAGAGAAATTGCTTTGGCGGAAAGTTTGGACGTACCCGTGCATATTTGTCACGTATCCACGCACAGCGGTGTAAGACTTATCCGCGACGCGAAAAAGGCAGGCGTGAAAGTGACGGCGGAAACGTGTCCCCACTACTTTGCCGTAACGGATGAAATTATCACGAATTTCGACACGAATACGAAAGTCAACCCTCCCATTAGAGAAGAGGTAGACAAGCAAGCGATTTTGGCTGGCTTGAAAGACGGTACGCTTGATTGTATCGTTACCGACCACGCGCCCCACCATATCAACGATAAAAACGTGGAATATAATTTGGCGGCGTTTGGTATCAGCGGCATTGAAACGTCGTTTGGTTTTGCCATCACGTATTTGTACAAAGCAGGGGTATTGAGCTTGCCTGAAATTGCGGAGAAAATGGCGTATGCACCCGCGCAAATCCTTGGGCTTGACGGTGGCGAAATCAAAGAGGGCGGCGTGGCTGATTTGATGATTGCAGACTTGGACGAAAGCTATATCGTCAACCCTGCGGAATTTGTCAGCAAAGGCAAAAACAACCCGTTCGGGGGATACAAGCTGGACGGCGTGGTGAAATATACCATTGTTGACGGCGAAATTAAATACCAAGCTTAAACGACGTATCTACATCGCAATACGGCGTTGCGCTGTGGCAACCCTCGG
>JAZRRB010000169.1:0-1613 GCA_045650385.1 Candidatus Scatosoma sp.
GGTACGATTTTGTACAGCTCTAATAAGGACAATTTGTTCCAGTATCCCGTAAAAGACACGAACGGTAACTTTGTCCGCGACGAAAACGGCAAGCTCACCTACGAGGACGTTTCCGACGTAGCGGTAGAGCATTTGAATGCGGCAGGCATTGATGCATTGTTCATTTTGGGCGGCGACGGTACGCTTACTTCGGCAAGAGATTTCTCTTGCAAGGGTGTAAATGTCGTGGCTATCCCAAAGACGATTGACAACGATTTGGCAAACACCGATTATACCTTCGGGTTTGATACGGCAGTTTCCGTAGCAACAGACGGTTTGGATAGAGTTCGTACGACGGGTATGTCACACCATAGAATTATGGTAGTGGAAATTATGGGCAGAGGTGCAGGCTGGATGACCTTGCACGCAGGTATTGCAGGCGCGGCGGATGCAATTTTGATTCCCGAAATTCCTTACGATATTAACAAGGTGGCGGATAAGATTAAAGCGGATAAGGCAAACGGTAAAGAATTTTCTATCGTTGCTTGCTCCGAAGGTGCGAAGTCCTTGGACGGCAAGCAGGTTGTTGCAAAGGTAATCGAGGACAGCGCGGATTCTATCCGTTTAGGCGGTGTAGGCGCAGTAGTTGCCGACCAGCTTGAACGCTTGACGGGTTCGGAAGCAAGAGCGACCACGCTTGGTCATATCCAAAGAGGTGGTACGCCTACTGCACACGATAGAGTATTGTCTTCCCGTTACGGGTATGCTGCGGTAGAGCTTTGTATGCAGGGAAAATTCGGCAGAATGGTGGCTTTGCAAGGCGACGAAATCGTAGACGTTTCGTTGGAAGACGTAATCGGTCAAAAGACGAAGAACGTAGATCCCAACGGCGAGCTTGTTACGCTTGCAAAAGCGATGGGCGTTTGCTTTGGTGATTAAATATGAAAAGAGAAGCATTTGGGAAAGTAGACGGAAAAGAAGTATATAAATATACGTTGACGGGCGATAACGTTTCGGTGGATGTGTTGGACTTTGGAGCAACCATACAAAGCTTATATGTGGACGGAATAAACGTCGTGCAAAGTTTTGAAACTGCGGAAGATTATAAGTTGCGCGGTGGATACGTGTGCGGTGCAATCGGGCGTGTTGCAAACCGCATTGCAAAGGCAAAGTTTACCTTAAACGGACAAGAATATAAACTCACCAAAAACGAAGGGGAGAATCAGCTTCACGGCGGTTTGCAGGGCTTTCATCATAAGTTCTACGAGGTGAAAGAAATTGAAAACGGGCTGAAAATGACCGGTGTTTCTCCTTGGTTTATGCATGTTATTGGAAAAATATTTCCAAGCTCGCTTAATGAAAAATCCACTTTATCAACGATATTGCATAACTGCCTTTTCCTTATTAAAACAGGAAGATGTGTTTGTGCTGAAGGAACAAGTAAATTTATCGTTGGCGGGTCTAATAAAACCATATGTGTCGGATAATTATGCCAATGAAGATATTGTCTGCCAGATTAAAACGGGGGATAAATATTTTGGTAAATTGTCTAATAATAAAAGAGAAATCAAGTATTGGAAGAAAAGGATACAGGATGATACGTATTACAATCAATTGATAAGCGATTTTGAGAC
>JAZRRB010000170.1:0-1603 GCA_045650385.1 Candidatus Scatosoma sp.
GGTTGATTTCTTTGCCTTGCTTTTGGTTGTTGATAATGGCATGGAAAATGACCTTGGATATGCAAAAGGGGAGATTATTTATCGAACAAAATGTCTTATTTGTTAAGAAAGCGACTGTGATATTGCTTGTAAATATCATACTGTATTTAGCAGGAAATATTACTTTTTCGGCATTAGGGTGGAATGCATGGCTTGTATTACAGCTTTTTGCGGCGCTGGTTGGCTTGATTATTACTATTTTACTATTTATATTTTCGCAATATTTAATGCAGGCTGCGGTTTTGCAAGAGGAGAGTGACTTAACGATATGATTGTAATACGAATAGATATGATGTTGGCGAAACGAAAAATGAGCGTTACGGAACTGACGGAAAAAGTCGGGTTGACGATGGCGAACGTATCGTTATTAAAGAATGGTAAAGTGAAGGCAATCAAGCTTTCGACTTTGAGTAAAATTTGTGAAGTGTTGGAGTGTCAGCCAGGGGATATTTTAGAATACATAGAAGGAGAAAAACAATGAAAAGAATTATGCAAATCCTATGGATGGTAGTTTGTTTGGCAATGTTGAGTGCTTGCGGGGAATGGAGCGTATTTTCCGAAAAGAGCAATAAAAAGACCGTGGAAGAATACCTGGGTATCGACTTAGCTATGGCACAGGTATTAGATGAATGGGAAAATCACGGTTGGTTTGGCGATGGAGAAACCTTTGTAAAAATGTCCGTGCCCGACGGTTTAGACGCGGATTTAGGACTGGTAGAAGTGTCCGACGGCAAGTATCAGGACGGCTGGCGCGCGTTGCCTTTGACGGATACCGCCTATCAATATTATTACGAGTGGGGCGGTTTGTTCGAGCATCCCGAAACGGGTAAAAAAGTCATCCCCGAAATTGCAAACGGCTACTGGATTTTGACAGGCGGTGGGCAAAACTGGGAACTCGTGATTTTAGACACCGATGCGGATATTTTATATTATTATGAATATGATTCGTAAAAATTTTGGAAAAAGTTGTTAAAAACTCCCGTAAAAGTTGTGTATATAGGTGAAGGGACAAATCGGAAAGCAAGGAGAGTGGCAAATGGACGATACGACAATCGTACAATTATATTGGGATCGTGACGAACAGGCAATTCCCGAAACGGCGAACAAGTACGGCGGATACTGTACGGCAATCGCTAAAAATATTCTCGGCGATTATGCGGAGGCGGAAGAATGTGTCAACGACACCTATTTGAACACGTGGAACGCAATTCCACCGCACAGACCGCAAAAGCTGTCGGCGTTTTTGGGTAAAATTGTCCGCAATTTGGCGTTCAACCGCTACAAGCACAACACCGCCGAGAAACGGGGCGGTGGAGAAACCGCTTTGATTTTGGACGAATTAGCCGAAGTTGTGTCGGGCAAAGACGACGTGGAGCAAGCGTACGAGTGTAAGGAGCTGACCGCAGTGCTAAACGCGTTTTTAGCCGATTTACCTGCGGGAAAACGGGATATTTTTGTGTGTCGGTATTGGTATGCGGACAGTATTTCGGACATTTCCGCGCGGTTTGGCATCAGCTATTTTGCCGTGTCTATGACGTTGAACCGATTGAGAACGAAATTGCGC
>JAZRRB010000171.1:0-1954 GCA_045650385.1 Candidatus Scatosoma sp.
GGCAGAACGCTTTGTGAAAACTTAAAAGAAGCGATTCCCCGTCAGCTTTTCGAAATCCCCGTACAGGCGGCGGTGGGTGGAAAAGTCATCGCGCGCGAAACGGTAAAAGCGGTGAGAAAAGACGTGCTTGCCAAGTGTTACGGCGGCGATATTACGCGTAAGAGAAAACTCCTCGAAAAGCAAAAAGAGGGTAAAAAACGTATGCGTAAAGTGGGCTCGGTGGACGTGCCCAGCGAAGTGTTTATGGAAATCCTTAAAACAAATAAGGATTGATAAAATGATACGCCCAAGAGGGGCAAAGGAACGATTATGGCAGGAATTTACGTGCATATCCCTTTTTGCAGACATAAGTGCAGCTATTGCGATTTTACTTCGTTTTCCGATAAAATCGACTACGCGGAAGCGTATATGGCTTGCTTGTATAAGGAACTCAAAATGCGTGGCGATGAACTCAAAGATTACGAGTTCGATACCGTGTATTTCGGCGGCGGTACACCCTCGTATATACCGCCCAAACTCATATTGGGCGCGATGAACCAAATCAAAAAATGTTTCCGTTTGAAAGAAAATGCGGAAATCACGTTAGAACTCAACCCCGGTACGATTGGGGAGAGCAAGGTGGAAACGTACGTAAAGGCGGGCATTAACCGTTTTTCTATCGGCTTGCAAACGGCGATAGACGAACAACTTGCCGATTTAGGACGTATTCATAACGCGCGCGATTACGTGTTTGCAACGAAATTGCTCGCAGGACAAAATTTCAGTACGGACGTCATGCTCGGTTTGAAAAATCAAACGGAAGAGGACGTGAAAAAGACGATTGAACTTGCGGCTTCCTGCGGCTCGAAACACATATCCATGTACGCGCTGACGGTAGAGGACGGCACGCCCATTTACACCGACTATCTCAATGGCGAACTGCCCGATAGCGACGAGGTGGCTTCTCTTTACGAATTTGGTAGAAAACTCTTGGAAGAAAAGGGGTATCACCGCTACGAGGTTTCTAACTTTGCAAAAGAGGGTTTTGAAAGTAAGCATAACCTCAATTATTGGAAGCGAGGGGAATATATTGGCGTGGGCGTTTCGGCAAGTTCGTTTATGCGTGGCAAACGCTTTACCAACACGTTCGATTTAGACGAGTATATGAAATGTATTATTTCGGGCTTTTATCCTGCGGTGACGAGCGAGGAGGTAAGCGTAGAGGACGCGAAATTCGAATACGTTATGCTTGCTATGCGCACAAAGTACGGCGTGAACATGCAGGAATATAAGGAAAAATTCGGTACGTCGCTGGGGGACGATTTCCCCAATGCTTTGAAAAAGACGGTGAAGTATTTAGAACTTGTCGATGGTAATTTGAGGATTAAGGACGAATTTTTGTACGTACAAAACAGTATTTTAGTTTATTTTATGGAAGAAGAAAGATGAGGATTTTGATTGTTCGTCACGGCGATCCCGATTATGCAAACGACACGTTGACGGAAAAAGGTAGAAGGGAAGCAACGCTCCTTGCTGAAAAATTGCAAAAAGAGAATATCACGGCGTTTTATTCCTCGCCCTTAGGGCGTGCGAAAGATACGTGTATGTACGTAGCGCGTGCGGTTGGTAAGGAAAATGAAGTGATTGTAAAAGATTGGCTGCAAGAATTCAATCATCCGTTGATTTTGCCAAGCGGTAGAAAAAAGAGCACGCCTTGGGATATGTTGCCTACCGAGTGGACGGAAATTGAAAAAATGTACGATTATAAGCGTTGGCATAAACAAAAATGCTACCGTAAATCGAAGATGAAAGCGGCGTATGACAGCGTTATAAACGGTTTAGACGAAGTGTTGACGTCTCACGGTTACGTTCGTGAGGGGAATCGATACCGCGTGGAAGAACCGAATACCAAGACGATAGCGTTCTTTTGCCATTTCGGTTTGGAAATGGTGCTTATGTCAAGGCTTTGCAATAT
>JAZRRB010000172.1:0-5033 GCA_045650385.1 Candidatus Scatosoma sp.
ACAGTTTACGTTGCTTATTTTGATTGCCAGCATACGCGCCATTAGCGGCTATGCTATACCCATCCTTGCCATCAGCTTTTTAATCGGCGGTATCACCTGCGGATTGCTTGTGTGCGAGAAAAAGAGCGACACTTTCCGTCATCTTGGCAAAGGCGCGTTTTCCATGCTGCCTGCCGTGGCGTTGATTGCGCTTGCTTCTTCTGTCAAACTGATTATGGTAGAAGGCGGCATTATGGATACGGTAATGTATTACGTTACCGAATACTTAAAGGGGCGCAACCCCTACACGTGCGTGATTTTGCTGTATTTCCTCATCTTGATTTTACAGCTTTTCATCGGCTCTGCCAGCGCGAAAATCTTCCTCGTTATGCCCATTGTATTGCCGATTGCGGCAAACCTTGGCATCTCCCCCACCGTCGTGGCGCTTACCTATTGTATCGCAGACGGATTTACCGATATGATTTTACCTACCAACCCCGTCCTTTTGATTGGGCTTTCCATGGCAAACGTATCGTACGGAAAATGGGTAAGGTGGACTTGGTGGGTACAACTCTTCCTCTTTGCGTTTACCATTTTGGTACTCTTATTCGCCGTGGCTATCGGCTATTAAAAAATCACATAAAAACGCCCTCGCACGGAAACGGTCGAGGGCGGTTAATTTTAGATTGGTTACAATAAATAGTAGGGCATATCGTCGCAAAGGCTGATTTTTTCAATACCGCTTTTTACAGCTTTTTTACAAGCCGTCTTTTTTGCAGGCGATTTTTTTGCCGTTTTCTTGGCAGGTGCTTTTGCCGCGGCAACCTCTTGCGTTGCCTTCTCCACCGGCGCTACCATCTTTTCCATTACTTGGGGATCAAGATTTGCGATCACGTTGCTGTTCTCCATGTCGGGTGCGCTCGTTTTTACGTTCGAATACCCGTTGTTTTCCACTCTCTTGATTGCATTTTTACCGATTGGCATATTCCATAATCTCCTTTGTTAAATTGATATATTCCACGGCGCTACGGCTCGTCTTTTTATACGCTACTACCGGTTTGCTGTTGTCCTGCGCCCACTCTACCGCACTATCCACGCGGATGTAGTTATCAAACAATCTCGCCCCGTCCGTTTCTTTGAGAATATCCATCGTTTGCTTGAAATACTTCTTGCGTTCGTCCGCTTTCGTGATGGCGATACCAAGAATTTCTAAACGCGGCGCCATGTTCTTCGCTTGATTGCAAAAATCGAACATATTCGCAAGCCCGAAAAGCCCCCAAGGGCTGGCTTCTACGGGAATTACCAAGTAATCGGACGCGCACATGACGTTCATTACCCAACCGCCGAGCGTAGGCGGAGAATCGATTAAAATATAATCGTAATACCCTTTCGCCTTTACCCTTTCTAAGCATTTTTTCAGCACAAATTCCCTTTGCCATTTTGCAAACAAATCAAATTCGATACCGCTCATAAGCGAGGACGAGGGTATCAAATCCAAACCCTCAATGCCCGTATTTACGATAAAATCGCTTAAATCTTTTTCCTCTTTGATTGCTGTGTGGATATTTTTACCGCTTTGCGCGAAATCGAGCGCTTGTTCCTCGTCGAAATAGGAAATGGTGAGATTGAGCTGCATATCGCCGTCAATCATCAATACCTTTTTCCCTTCGAGCGCCATTGCGCAACCCACGTTGGAGCAGGTGGTCGTTTTACCGCTACCCCCTTTATTGTTCGCAAATGCAATTACTTTCGTTTTGCTCATATATTTCTTCCTTACGTTTTTATAACAGCCATGTGTCCATGTCTTTCATCAGCGTTTCTTTATTTTCCAGTGTCGGACGTTCTTTGCGTTTCACTTTTTTCACGCCCGATTCGTCGTTTAAGAAATCCGCCAATTCTTTAATCCCCTCGCCCGTATACGAGCTGACGGGGAATATCTTTTTACAGCCTGCAAGGCGCAACCACCTTTCCACCCTTTCCACGTTGGCGTCCGGCTTATCTATCCCTGTGATAATGCCGATTGCCTCACGGTTTACCATGCTGGTAAGACAGGGCGCGAATATGGAATACGGCTCGTTTGCAGAAAGCACCAAGCCCACCACGTCCGCTTCGTATGCGTATAAGGCGAGCGCACCGCTTGTTTCTCTACGCTCGGTATATTCCCCGGGCGTATCGATTACCGTATCGAGATAATTGACGTACTGCGTCTTAAAATATTTAATTTCTTCACCGCGCAAGGCTTGCGTAAGCGTCGTTTTGCCTGCACCCACCCTGCCGAACAACATCAGTTTTCGCATTGTTTATTAGGTCTTTGTCAATTCACAGCAAGCGTATCCAAGCTTGTTAATGCAATATTCTCTAATCGCCACGAACGCAGCTTCTACGGAAGAAACGCTGCCCGTAATGATGAGCGTACCCGTGAATCTATCCACGAACCCGATTTCCGCGCCCGAAGATTTCATCGCGATATCCGCCGCGATTACCGCGCTTTCGTAAGGGATTACCGTCAAAACGCCAATCGCGCTTTTCGTGTAATCTGCTTGAGGGTCTAACCCGAGCTTTGTATACAACGTTTCGCCGGGGTTGGCAATAATATGACAAAGCGTAATTTGTTTACCGGGAACGAATTCCTGTATAATTGTCATTTTATCTTTGAGTTCCATATTTCTTCTCCTGCGGATATTTCCGCTTTTTTTTATTATACGCAACCTATGGTTGCTTTTGGTGGGGCTATTATTTCGCAAGGGTTTCACCCCTGCACCCCATAAGGGACCACATCCCTTAACCCAAGTCGTTCACAATAACGCCACACCCAAGCGATACTGAAAGATAGAAGGACTTGCCAGCGGTGGCTCACCGCTAGCCGCCGATTTGGCACTTTAAGCCGCTTTCCTCCGCCACACTTAAAAGATATTCCATCTTCTCTTTGCTGGGCGGTTCGATTTCTTTGAGCGAATAATTTCTATCCAAGCCCGTGTATTTATCCTGACCTAACCTATGATAGGGCAATAAATGATGTTCTTTTACGTTCGGAAGCGTCGCCGCGAATTTAGATATCGCGCGGATCTCTTCCGCCGTGTCGTTGAACGTTGGAACAACGGGCGTGCGAATAATCAATTCTACACCGCTTTGCGCTATCTTTTTCGCGTTCTCTAAAATCAGCTCGTTTCCAGCCCTTGTGTACTCTTTATGCTTTGCCGAATCCATGTGCTTGATATCCATAAGGTACAAATCCAAGTACGGCAAAATTTCCTGTATTTTTTCAAACTCTGCAAATCCCGTCGATTCCACCGCCGTATGCAAACCATTTTGTTTGCAAGCGCGAAGCAAATCCCGCGCAAATTCCGGCTGGGCGAGTATCTCGCCACCCGACAGCGTTACACCGCCGCCGCTTCTACGGTAATAGTTACTATCCGCAAGAATTTCGGGCATTATCTCCCCTACGCTGACGTCTTTACCGACAGTTTTTTCCCTGCCGTTTTCCATCATCGTTTGAATTTTATATTCCTGCGATTCGGGATTGCAACACCACGCACAACGCATAAAACAGCCTTTGAAGAATACAATGGTACGGATTCCCCGTCCGTCATGGATGGAGAACCTTTGAATATTGAATATTCTTCCTTTGGTTTCGTAAATACTCATGTGTGATGTCCTTATTTTTGATAGTCCCCCGTTCACGATTACGCCACATGTTTCAGTAACGAGAGATAGAAAAACTTGCCAGCGGTGGCTCACCGCCGAGAGATAGAAAGACTTGGGTGCGGAGGATCTCCGCAAAACGACGAAGGTACAAGCAAGACAAGGAGTGCGAGCATTTGGCGACGGGCATGTACTGATGCGTACACAACCAAGCCAAAGCGCAAGCACAACGCTGTATTGCGACGTATATACGTCGTTTTAGAAGCCTTGTTCAGTTCTATTTATAATATCGTCCTGCAACGAACGGGAAAGCGTTGTGAACAATGCGCTATACCCTGCTACGCGAACAACGAGCGTCTTGTATTTTTCAGGGTTCTTTTGCGCGTCCAAAAGCGTTTCACGTGTGACAACGTTGAATTGCATGTGCATACCCTTTTGATCGAAATACGAACGGATAAGCGCCACGAATTTCGTCAAGCCCGACATACCAGCCAGCGCCGAAGGATGGAATTTTTGGTTCAAAAGCGTACCGTTACTTGCAATGCCTTGTTCGAGCTTTGCAACCGAGTTCGCCGTTGCCGTAGGACCTTTTACGTCCCTACCCGATGCAGGGCCGATACCGTCTGCAATGGGCGTGAACGCAAGTCTACCATCGGGCGTTGCGCCCGTTTGTCCACCAAGGGGTACGTTTGCCGAAACGGGATACAAACCTGCTTGGAAAATACCGCCACGGTAGTTCTTGTATTTTTCTACTTCTTTCGTGTACGAATTGGCAACGTCGCGCGCGAACATATCCGCTTCGTAAATATCATTGCCGTATTTAGGACACGTTTCGTCAATCAAACGCTTAATCTCGCGATAACGCGCTTTCTTTTCAGAGTCAATACCGTTGCCCGTCGTCACTTCTTCGTATACCGTACGGATAACGTTATCCGTAATTTCTACGCCACTGTTGGCAAGCTGTTGTACGACGTCGTTTGTGACTCTTTCCGCCGCCGCACCCGAAAGTCCGTAACCAAAGTTTGCGTTCATCGCTTCGCGAAGTTCGGCAAGCGTTACTTTCTTTTCTTCAAACACGAGTTGTTTAATCGCAAGCAAACCGTCGGTATTGTTGGCAATACCAAAGCCTTGGGGGCCCGTAAAGTTATAAATAGCGCCACCTTCTTGCAACGATTTGCCCCTTGCGATACAATCGTCCACCATACAAGATTGGAAGGGAAGCGGACAACGCGCCGCATGCGCCGCGTCAATCGCGTTATTGGCGTTTACAAGCAATTTAATGAAATAGCTTTGTTGCGTTTTATAGGCGTTATACACCTCTTCAAACGTCTTCATCTCCGCTACGTCGCCAGTATCAGGGCCGATTTTTACGCCCTTATCCATACCATTGAAGTCGGATCGTAGCCATGTCG
>JAZRRB010000173.1:0-6156 GCA_045650385.1 Candidatus Scatosoma sp.
CCATAAGGGACTACTTCTCGCGCAATGCAATGTAAACATTGCGCTCGGTCATCGCGCGGATGAACATATGTCCGCGCTCATCTCGCCCCTAAAAGGCATTAGTAATGTTTTTTTTACGGGTAGCTCGTCCCTTAACCCCTCGTCTAAGATACCGCTATACCTAAGCGTTAACGAAAGATAGAAAGACGCGTCAATGGAGATTCTCCATTTGTTCGTCCGTTTTACCAAAACGGCGGGTACGCTCGGAAAACCAAACGATGGCTTTTTCCAAATCCTTATCGGAAAATTCGGGGAACATTTTATCGGAAAAATATAATTCCGCATACGCCGTTTGCCATAATAAGAAATTGGAAAGGCGTACTTCTTTACCCGTGCGTATCAATAAATCGGGATCGGGTTGTCCTGCCGTGTATAAAAGCGCGGAAAGGCTTTCTTCCGTCACCTTTTCCCCTCTTTCCACCGCCAAATTGACGGCGTGGACGATTTCCGCACGCGAACCGTAACAAAGCGCCACGTTGATACCTTTGCCCTCGTAACCTTCCGTTTTCTTTTCCGAACGGTGCAAAATTTCTTGCACGTCCTTAGGCAAAAGTTGCGTTTCGCCAATCACGCGAAGCCTTGCGCCTCTTGCGCATAACCTTTCCATATACTTTTCGAAATGGTTGCGGATTAAATCGTATAAACCGTTCAGCTCTTCCTCAGGGCGTTTCAAGTTCTCCGTGGAAAGCGCGTACACCGTGACGTAGGAAACGCCCAAATCAAACGCACGTTCCAAAAGCCCAATCATACGTTCCATGCCTTGTTTATGACCGAAAGAACGGGGCATTAGGCGCTTCTTCGCCCAACGCCCGTTGCCGTCCATGATAATTGCTATATGTGTGGGGATTTTCGTGTCCCCCGTTAATTTATTGCTGCCCATACGTTAAATAGACATGAGCTCCTTTTCTTTTGCGGAAATAATATTTTCGAGTTTCGACATATATTCAGATACCATCTTTTCTACGTCTGCTTCACAACCCGAAGCTTCGTCCTCCGAAAGCTCTTTTGCCGTCTTCATCTTTTTGATAACGTCCATACCCTCACGGCGGTGATTTCTAACGGCTACCTTCGTTTCTTCGCCCATTTTCTTCGCTTGTTTTACAAGCTCTCTTCTTCTTTCTTCCGTCATATCGGGGAATACCAAACGGATTACGTTACCGTCGTTCGTCGGCGTAAGCCCGATATTCGATTGCAAAATTGCCTTTTCTACCGCTTTCAAAAGGGATTTGTCCCAAAGGTTGATTTGCAAGCATTTTGCATCCAGCGCCGATACGTTGCCAAGTTCGACAAGCTTACTCATGCCGCCGTACGCTTCTACTTCCAATCTATCCAAAATACGGGGGTTTGCTCTGCCCGTACGAATTGCGCCGTAATCGCCTTCAAGCGCGCGCAAAGAATTTTCGCATTTTTCCTCGAGTTCCATCATCATTTCTTCAATCTTTTCATTTTCAATCATAGTATTTCTCCTTTATTTCCTTTTCTTATAATTTTTATACTTTGGTGTGCAGCCCCACGCCTTATACTTTGATAAGCGTGCCGAGTTTATCGCCGCAAACCGCACGAACGATTGCGTTTTCTTCGTTCAACCCGAACGCAAGCGTAGGCACGTTGTTTTCCATACACATCGTTGCCGCCGTGAAATCGATTACTTTCAAGCCTTGGTTGATAATATCCGCATAACGGAGCGTTTCGTATTTTTTCGCAAAGGGGTTGGTCTTGGGGTCGGAATCGTAAATGCCGTCCACGTTCTTTGCCATAAGCAAGATATCCGCGTCGATTTCGCACGCTCTAAGTGCCGCCGCCGTATCCGTCGAACAGTAGGGATTTCCCGTACCGCAGGCAAAAATGACGATTCTGCCCATTTCAAAATGACGCAGCGCCTTACGCAAGATAAACGGTTCTGCCAAGGACACCATATCCAGCGCCGTTTGTACACGCACGGGAACGCCTTTTTGTTCGATAGCGTCCATCATCGCAAGCGAGTTCATAACTGTTGCCAGCATGCCCATGTGGTCGGCTGTCGTTCTATCCATGTTCGTGCCCTGTCTGCCACGCCAAAAGTTACCGCCGCCAATCACCAAACCCACTTGCACACCCATATTGTGCAATTCAACGATTTGTTCTACGACAGGGGCAATGACTTCGTGGTTTAAGCCGAAGCGTTGGTCTCCTGCAAGGGCTTCGCCCGAAAGTTTCAAAAGTACGCGCTTGTAAATAGGTTGCATATCGCTTTCTCCTTTGCTTACGTTTTTATTTTATCTTTACCATTATAACATATTTCTTGCAAGAAAGCTATACAAAACGAAAAAAAAGTATGCAATTTTTATAAGTTTTTTTGCATTTTTTGGCAAAAAAACGGCGCGGTGATACTCTTCACCGCGCCGTTACCCTCAGCCTTAAAATTTCTACTTGGTTGCAATCACTTCCACTTCCACCAAAACGTTTTTCGGGAGCGTTTTCACCGCCACACAACTTCTTGCAGGTTTGGTTGTGAAATACTTCGCATACACCCCGTTAAACGCCGCAAAATCCCCCATATCCGCCAAGAAACAGGTGGTTTTTACCGCTTTTTCAAAGCCACTGCCAGCCGCTTTCAATACTTCGCCCAAGTTTTGCATAACTTGCTCCGCTTGTTCCTCAATCGTCGTCGCTTCCACGTTTCCGCTTGCAGGGTTGATGGGGATTTGTCCCGAAGTAAATACCATTTCTCCGCAAACAATCGCTTGCGAATACGGCCCGATTGCCGCAGGGGCTTTCTCCGTTGCTATTTTTTCAAGTTCCATAATTGTTTCTCCTATATTTTGCTTTTCAAATTTCCAAAACGACGCAGATACGATCAAGCGGTGAGCCACCGCCCCAAGTCTTTCTATCTTTCGGTGTCGCTAAAATGTAACGGTATCGTACACTAAAATAGTATCACGTAAACGGCGCAGTATTGCGAAGTATATCCGTTGTTTTATAACAGCTTAAATCCGTAATCGGTAAGCGCCTGCTTAATTTGCGCAATATGTTCGTAATTTCTCGTTTCCAATAAGATACGCAAGAAACAGCCGTTGACGTCGCTGCCCTCGTTTGCTCTTTCGTGATGCACGGACGTGACGTTGCCGCCCAAATCCGCAATGATACGCGATACGTTTTTCAGTTGTCCGGGCTTATCCATAAGTTCTATCATAAGTTGACAGCTTCTACCCGACATCAAAAGACCGCGTTTTATCACTCTCGACAAAATGGTCACGTCGATATTGCCGCCCGAAAGCAAACATACCGTCTTTTTACCCTTTAAGTCTACTTTATGAAACATCGCCGCCGCTACCGCTACTGCGCCTGCACCTTCGGTAACGAGTTTATGCTGTTCCATCAGCGCCAAAATCGCCGCGGAAATTTCGTCGTCGGATACCGTTACGATTTCGTCAACATATTTTTGGCAAAGCGCGTACGTGTGTTCGCCCGGTTTTTTCACGGCGATACCGTCCGCAATCGTCGAAACGGAAGAAAGTTCTTCTATTTGACCGTGGCTTACCGCATTTTTCATAGAGGGTGCGCCTGCCGCCTGCACGCCGTAAACCTTGATACGGGGATTAATCGTTTTCAACGTATACGCCATACCCGAAATAAGCCCACCGCCACCGATTGGGATAATTACGGCATCGATTTTGGGGAGCTGTTCGATAAGTTCGAGGGCAATCGTGCCTTGTCCTGCGATAACGTCCTCGTCGTCGAACGGGTGAATAAAGGTATACCCCTTTTCATCGCGAAGCTGCAACGCCTTTTGATATGCATCGTCGTATACGCCCTCTACAAGACATACTTCCGCACCGTAACTTTTCGTCGCTTCCACTTTGGAAATGGGTGCGCCGTCGGGCAAGCAAATCACCGCTTTGATACCGTTCTTTTGCGCCGCAAGCGCCACGCCTTGCGCGTGGTTGCCTGCCGAACAAGCGATGACGCCGCGTTTTTTCTCTTCGTCCGAAAGACACGTCATTTTATAATACGCACCGCGTACCTTGAACGAACCGGTGATTTGCAAATTTTCCGTTTTCAAATATAAATCCACCCCAGGGCAAAGCTTGGGGGCGTAAATTACGTCCGTCTTGCGGACGACGTCTTTCAGCGCATTGCTTGCGCTATATACGTTATCAATCGTAAGCATATTTTTCTCCTCTTAATACAGGAAATTTCATTTAGTAAAACAATTCTATCTACGACACCGTTACAGTAAAACGATAACGAAAGATAGAAAAATTCGGGAGTGGCGACTCGCCATGGCTCACCGCCTCACCGCAGACTGTCGATAAACTGTTCGGCACATCTTGCCGAGCGGTTGCCCTTACGGAGCGCAAACGCTTCCGCCTTTACTTCCAATTCTTCCTTAGGCATAGTCACGCCGCATTTTTCCGCAAGCGAACGCACGATTTCCAAATACAGTTGTTTATTCGGTTTCGAGAAGAGTACCACAAGCCCGAAACGTTCGGAAAGGGATAACGTTTCTTGCAACGTATCGTTTCTATGCACGTCGTCGCCCTCTCTATCCCCAAAGCTTTCCTTGATGATATGACGGCGGTTGCTCGTCGCGTAAATCACCGCGTTTTCCGCCTTCGCGCTTGCCGAACCTTCCAGCGCCGCTTTCAGCATACTGAAATGGTCGTCGCTTCTATTAAACGACAAATCGTCGATGAATATAATAAATTTCAAAGGATTACCGCTGATTTTCGCCATGACGTAGGGCAGCGAAGAAAGCTGGTCTTTTCTAAGCTCGATAAGCCGAATCCCCTCGTTGAAAAAGGCGTTTGCCACCGCTTTTACCGTGGACGATTTGCCTGTTCCTGCATCTCCGCAAAGAAGCGCGTTTGCCGCAGGTCTGCCCTCGATGAACATACGCGTGTTCTCAATGACTTTATTTCTTTCCTCTTCGTAGCCGATAAATTTATCAAACGTCGTCGTATCCGCGCTGACAATCGGTTCTATTTCCTTTTCGTCCGTCAAACGGAACATACCGTGCGAAGAGAAAATGCCGTACCCATGTTTATGAATACTGCGAAGTCGCTTACGATAGAACGCACCCATGTCCGCGTTGAACGAATCAAACGAGGGGATTTGCGTCTCTGTCGTGCCCATATCCGCCGCAAAATCCGCCGTCGTTAATGCGGCGAACGCGGAGAAAAATTCCAGCTCTTTTTTCGCCGATTTTACGATACAATCCAGCGGTTTTTTACCGCGTGCCGTCGTCTTTACGTACGGGTTTTCGTCCTCGGAAATCAGCGTTTGCACGCACTTTGTCAACGAGCCGCCGCCCTTATAAATCTCCGCAACGAACGCCGCGTACGCCGCGCGTTTTTCTATCCCCTCACTTGCGCGTATATATGCCGAAAAAGCCGTACAAAGCGGCTTTTTCATTACGCCTATAAACACGCTGGAAAGCGCGAGGTTTTCGTATACTTCGTTTATCTTTTTCATTTCTTTTTACAATCTTTCGATAATCTCGTCCGTCATCTCTTTCGTGCCAAGCGGCGTAGCGCCGTTTCTCGCCAAATCCGCCGTACGAAGCCCCTCGTTCAACACTTTATCTACCGCATTTACAATCGCTTCGCTTGCTTCTTTTTCGTCGAACGCGTACAAGAGCATCATTGCCGCCGACAAAATGGTTGCAATCGGGTTTGCTTTGTTTTGTCCTGCGATATCGGGCGCGGAACCATGAATCGGTTCGTACAAACCTCTCGTAGTATCGCCAAGCGATGCCGAAGGCAACATGCCGATAGAACCTGTGATTTGCGAAGCTTCGTCGGATAAGATATCCCCGAACATGTTGCTCGTTACCACTACGTCGAACTGCGACGGGTTTCTAACAAGTTGCATTGCCGCGTTATCGACAAGCATATCGCTTACCGCAACGTCAGGATATTGCGCCGCAATTTCGTGTACGATTTTACGCCATAAACGGGAAGTTTCCAACACGTTCGCTTTATCGATACTAATCAGCTTTTTATTGCGCTTTCTCGCCGTTTCAAACGCCACCTTTGCGATACGTTCAATCTCCATACGGCTATACGCTTCCGTGTCGTACGCTTCTTCGCCGTACTTACCCTCGCGATACCCTCTTTCGCCAAAATAAATACCGCC
>JAZRRB010000174.1:0-2212 GCA_045650385.1 Candidatus Scatosoma sp.
GAATTGACGACCTATATCATAAGAACAAACCCAAGTTTACGGCAAGCATATATGATATTTTGTAGCGATTTAGCAAGATTTGATGCCAACCGCAAGAGAATATGCGAAGAACAAAAAATCGAGGATATAGAAAAATATCTTGTCGCAGATAAATACACGAAAGATATTTATAGGCGTTTGGGCGATAAAGTTATCAAAGCTGCGGTGGCTATCAAGCGAAAAAATGATAAAGAGGTGCGATTATGTAAAACAGATTTAGCAAAGAAACGAGTAGAAAAGCAAAATCGAGCGTATTTATTAGAACGTGCCGCAAGAATAAGTGCGGACGTGGACGATGAAGCGATACGCTGTTTTGAAGAATACCGCAGACGGCTTGCACGTGCGGAATATAGCCGATTGGTAGAGGAAGGAGAAATTGAATCAGAATAATGAAAAAATTTATGGAATGGTTGAAAGACGTGCCAAGAAAGTGGTGGGCGTGGGCGCAAAGGCGACGGAAAAAATTGATAAGGTGGGGTATAACTGTCGGGGTTGTGCTGTTGGGTTGCTTTCTTTTGGGGTTCTCTCTAAACTGTTTTATCCAAGCGGGTTACCGCCTTAACTTAAAGGCACGCTTATTGTTGGACGGAAAAACCTATGCTTTCGCGGGTTTATTCCTACTTTTGTCGGGGTTTGTGGCGTTGTTCTATTACTACAATCATTATTGGTTGTTCAATTCCAAGAACATCATCAAAGGCAGGGAACGGGATAAGCATATCTTCGCAAACCTTGAACAAGCGCGATTCCAAAGCGAAAGAGAGATAACGGAGAACTTTCAAACGGTGGATTATAGCGAATTGCCGAATACGGAAGTGAAAGGCATACCGATACAGGCATACGAAGAAAATAATCGGTTGAAAATCACGTTTTCCCCGCCTACGCATACGCTTGTAATCGGCACGACGGGTAGCGGTAAAACGACGACGTTTGTCAATCCCACGGTGCAGATTTTAGCGGAGAGCAAAACAAAACCGTCAATGCTCATTACCGATCCCAAAGGGGAATTGTATCAATCCCACGCCCGAAAGCTGAAAAGAGCAGGATATACGGTAAAAATCCTTGATTTGCGTAACCCGTACAACAGCGTGAGATGGAATCCGATGCAGAGAGCGTATGAGAATTATCAACGTGCCTTGCATTTGGAAGAAGAAGTAAAGTTGAACGAGAAGAAAGGTACTTATATTTTCGATGGCAAGGAATATTATAGCCCCCGTGAACGTGACACGGCGATACAAGTAAAACGGCAGCAGTTGAATGATATTGTGTACGAGGACTTGAACGATATTATATCCGTGCTTTGTCCCATAACGAACAAGAACGAACCTATGTGGGAAAGCGGTGCGAAAAACTTTGTTTTGGCAATCGCGCTTGCGATGTTGGAGGATAGCGCAAACCCCGAATTTGGAATGACGAAAGAAAAATATAATTTCTATTCGCTTATGAAAGTAGCGACGAACACGGACGACGATTGCGCGGAAATGCTCAATTATTTCAGGGGCAGAAGTCCGTTATCCAAAGCTGTTTCGCTTTCCAAGCAAGTTCTTGACAGTTCGGAAAAGACAAGGGGGAGTTATTTATCAAGTACGTTTGATAAGATTTCAATGTTTGCAGACCTTTCCTTGTGTGCCTTGACGAGCGAGAACGAGTTAGAGTTCGGGGATATGGGAGAAAAACCGATAGCGTTGTTTTTGCAAATTCCCGACGAAAAGGAAACACGGCATACGTTGGCGGCAATGGTTATTTTGCAAGCGTATAAAGAGTTGGTTTACAAGGCGAATACCTATCCGACATTATCGTTGCCACGGCCCGTATATTTCCTTTGCGACGAGTTCGGGCAGTTGCCCAAAGTATTGCGGTTGGAACAGATGATTACAGTCGGGCGTTCGCGGAATATTTGGCTTAACCTTGTTGTGCAATCCTATGCGCAACTTGCCAAAGTGTACGACGATAAAAGCGCGGATATTATCAAATCGAATTGTAATACGCAAATCTTTATCGGTACTACGGACTATAAAACGATTGAAGAATTTTCAAAACGTTGCGGAAATTACAGCATTGTGCAACGTTCGGTTGGTTTTAATACCATAAGAGCCGACGACGTAAACTCAAATACGAGCGTAAAAGAACGCCCGCTTATCTATCCGTCCGAATTGCAACAGTTGAACAGTAAAGG
>JAZRRB010000175.1:0-18815 GCA_045650385.1 Candidatus Scatosoma sp.
TGCTGTACACGTTTGAAACAACAAATAAGCCAAGAAGTTCTTGGTCGTAATCATAATAATTATTTGCCCAAGCACCGTACAAAAATGCACAACCGTATCCACGTTTGTCGCAATGTAATTTTTTTGCATAGCATTAAGGTATGCAAATTTATATGATACAAAATAGCCAATTATTGTATTGCTTAAAAAGATTATAAAATATAAACGTAGATGCAATGTATCAATTGATTCTGCGCCTTTTAAAATATAAGGTAAAAATGGAACCAACACCGCCCCAATACAAGCAACCACCAATGCAATAATTCTATAAATCGTTTTATAAAAATGTAATAGCTTTTTAATTTTTATCTCATCATTATCCGCAACAGGTTTGTATAAAGCAAAGTTTAACGCCGTACCAAACCCAAGTTCAGCTAACGAAAGCATGCTTAACAGTTCAGAGTAAACTCCATTTACGCCCAAATAAGTTTCGCCTAAATACTTAATGAAAATCGTGCGCGAAGCAAGTCCTAATAATAGCGCTGATATTTTGCTAATTAACCCCCAAAAAGAGTTTTTTACCGCTTTTTCTGTCCTTGATTCCATAAAATTAGTCCTTCAAACTACTCAATAAAAATTCTATTGATTTTTCTCTTAATTCCTTGAATTGATGATACGGTTTTTCATAATCAATTCTTGGTAAATTATTAATATATTTTATCGTTTCTTTTTCTTCCCCTTGACAAAAACGTTCCGTTGCCTCAAATAATTCCGTAATATCCGTAATACGAGAGTTCATCGTTCCTTTTCCGTCCCGATTGAACACAAAATATTGCTTTTGATAGATAAATGAGAAGACTGTCGCATGAAAGCTATCTGTAAAAATATATTCCGCATGCTTTATTAACGAAACAAATTGTTGCGGAGAGGCATCAAAAATACGATAATCGCCAAAATTAAAATCAACGCCTGCATTTTTTGGAATATGTACAAGTTTTAATTTGTGTTCTTGAGCATATTTTTTCGCCAGTTTTCTTGCTTTTTTATTATCACCTAAAAAATAACAAAACAAATATTTTTCTTTAATAACTCTTTCCGCACAAATTGTATCCCATTCCTCTTTCGTCAGTAATAAAACGGGATCCAATACATATTGCGGTTCCATTGGGGCAAGTTTTCTTAGCAACTCTACGCTTCTCTTTTCCCGAACGGATATTGCATTAAAATCTTTTAAATGCCCCTTTATAATTTGCTTTTGTTGATCTATTAGGTCGTCCATCGCCATACTTGCCGCATAAGAAATCTTCTTTTTTGTGGAAGGAACGAAAGATAAAAACCATTCTGGTTTATAAAACCTAAAATTCCACACTTGGTCGCTTCCAGAAAGAAACGCATCATAATTGGAAACGGAATCATGAATGTTCTCTACTGTATATATTTTATTACTATGAGGAATAATGTCTTGGTTAAATTTTTGAAAAGCATTCCTTCTTTTCTCAAAAAAACCATGCTTGACATCTACTCTATATCTTAGCCATTTTCTTGCCGCCCAAATTTTTTTTAACACATTTTTTATACAAAAAAATCCACTAACAACTTTTTGTTCATTATTTTTGTTATCTTTTATCTTTCTTAAAAAGTCAAATGAAACTTGTTCTGCTGAAAAACCTTGAGCTTGTAGATATTTACTCATTGCATAAGCCTGTAAATTCCCACCGTAATTTTCGCTTTTATAATAATGTGTAATAATACCTATCTTATTCATACTATTTTGCCCCATTTTTTTGATAAGATTTTAGTCCGTCCCTTCTCCGTTCTATAAAGAAGATTTTACATTTTACGTATATCCTATTATATATAAATCTAAGCATACGTTTTAAAAAATTTACTTTTTGGGGAGGTGGAAACATTTCATATATTGCATTAAAATTCTTTTCCACCAAAAATTGAAAAATCTTGTCCTTTTTATCACAATTTTCTATTAACCATGGAGTAAAGCAATTATAAAAATCTTCTATTTTTTTAATTGGATTATCTCCAGGTTGTAATACAATACCTCTGACGCCCTTAACAAAAGTCTTCACTTTATAATCAAGCAACAATGACTGCTTTTCTATTTCATTTATTTGCACATGCGCAATATATATTTGAAATGCGTCAAATAATTTTTTGCGGCATTCTAATTGATTAGGATGAACTCTATGTGTAGAAGACGTCCCCACCATTTTGTTATAATAATACAGGCAATCATTAATAATATATATTTTATTTACCATGCTCCAATATTCCAATAAAAATATTGCATCCTCGTTTAGTGCAATTCTTTCATTGAATCTTAATCCATTTTCATTTAAACAGCTTTTAAGAAAAAGTTTACATACCGGGCCACTAAGTGTATCTTTTTTGAAAAAAAACTCACGAAGCTTTTTTACCCCCCACATATGAATATCAATAAGTTCTTCTTCCATCTTAGTTTTAAGCGGCACTCTCTCTATATCTCTGGATTCCATCCCTCCAAAGACCATTTGCACATCGTATTGAAGCATTGGTGCAAGCAGTTTTTCAAGATAGTCTTCTCTTATCCAATCGTCAGAATCAATAAATGAAATATATTCACCGCATGCACAATCTAGACCAGCGTTTCGGGCACTACTAACCCCACCATTTTCCTTATGTATAACTTTTATCCGCTCGTCTTTTTTTGCGTACTTATCGCAAATCTTACCTGATTTATCAGGAGAGCCGTCATTCACTAAAATCAGCTCAAAATAAGGATATGTTTGACGTAAAATGCTTTCAATACAACGTGGCAAATATTTCTCTACATTATATACAGGCACAATTACCGATATTAATTTTTTCATTCATAAACTCCTTATTGATATTTCGTAGGGGTTAAAAATTGAATTTTCATAAAGTTTTGTAAATTCTTCAATTCTTCGCTTATTAATTTATTCTTCAACATTGCTTCCGTAAAATGTTCCAACCTCATATTTTTATCAAAATAATCGTCGGCGTGCATCTCCGTATATCCGTCCATGCCTGCCACAAAAACCTCTTTTACTCCTGATGCGTCAAGCATTTTAATGTCATCAAATTTCATCTTGGACTTTTTGAAAATGACACGCAAGTCATCCACGCTTGTCCCATTATACGGTATAATATTTTTCAAAGATACAGGCGCGACCATATCAATCACCCCAACGCACAAAACGTCTTTCTTCTTTTTTCCTATAACGTTTTTGAACGATTCGGTGATAGGAAATACAGATTGATTGGGGTTATACGCTTGTTCTCGCATAAAGTCCACTTCTATTATTTCAATGCCTGTCGCATCTAATTTACGTATAACACCTTTAATCGTAGCTTCGCCAAATGCCCAGTTATTGAAATATCCCCATCATGGAACGTGCAATTCAACAAATGAACCTTACCCATTTATATTTAGCTTTATTGTGTTAATCGGTATAATTTTCTTCCACCCAAACCTTTGCAATTATCAAATCTACTTCTTTATGAATATCAATGGATTCGTCAATTTCAATATAAGCGATATTATTACCCATAAATCCCCAAGGCTGCTGCCCTTCACCCTTGCTTTCCATTAATTTCTTTACGTTCAACGTCCAGAAATTGTGGGAAAGAAAATAACAAGTAGGCAAATCTTGTCTATTGGTGGAAATCTTACCCGTAATCCCCTTTTCGTACATTTGCAAACGACCGTTTCCGTCAACCGTTTTTGCTCTTAAGGGATGATGATCGTTATCTTCATATACAGGGACAACCGCACTGATAGACATATCTTCTTGCATCATTGCAATCGATTTTTCAATCCATTCCGATTTAATCGTAACATTATTTGCAAGCGTAACAACCAAAATATCGGGAAGTTCCCCCTCATTCTCTTTCATAACCTTTAACGCGTGCATAATACAATCTATATGTTGACTTGTAGGCAATGCCAATTCCGCGGGGCGAACAATCGGCGTATGCCCCAATTTTTCTGCTTCTTTTAAGATTTTTTCGTCATCGCTGCTACAAAATAATTTATCGATACTTTTACATTTTTGTGCAGCATTTGCAGGATAATACAATACAGGTTTCCCTAATAAATCAAGTACGTTTTTGTCCTTTAACGTGTTGTTTCCTCTACCTGTTAATAATCCGTATACTTTCATAATCTTACTTCCTTACATATATTCTTTAGTTTTGTTTTTCAAATACTCTAAATATTTGTCGTATTCGTTTTTATCTTTTAATTTTTGCATAATTTCCGCAACGGTGTCGCCGTCTTTCATCAACCACGTTTCAAATCCGTAAATAGATAAAGGATTATAATCCGCGTACTTCACCGATACCGTGGGTGTGTCAAATTGCGCCGCCTCGTATAAAGTTGTGGAAGATACGGTAAGTTGCAAAAAAGTTTTATTGAGTATTTCAAACAGCTGAGACGTATTACCGTAAACTTCTATGCCAGGCAACTCTTCTTGATACAATTTCATTGCATTCTCACTCTCACGAGGATGCAATTTTACCCCTAAACGATATTCTTTCCAAAAAGCATCCTTGTGCATTTCCGCTTGTACACTTTTTAAGATTTTTACGACAGATTTATAATAATCAATACCCGTTCCGTCTTGTTCGTAAGATTGTGAAGCAAATACGATCAGTTTTCTATCTTCGCTTTCAATCGCTTGAATCTCCTTATACTTTTGAATACGAGGATTTCCTATTACCTCTATTTTATCTTCGTCAAAAATGGAATTTTCCACCAACAACGTTTTCGTTGCCTCTCCGTAAACAAGCAATTTTCTCTTAAAAAATTCCAATTGGCTATTTTTTACAAACTTGGGATAAATATAGCCTGCATGGTAAGACATAATAATCCCATGCTGTAATTCTATCGACTGCGGCTTATTTTTCAAGGCAGGAATAATATTTTCCCTTGCGCCACCCCAAAAATCAATGGCGTATTGAACGTTTTTATATCCCTTAAAATACTTACCAAACAGTTTTTGATATATTACTGTTGTCGCGTAAGAATCAGGCAAGTTTTCAATTAAATACGTAACCGCCTTTTGTTCATTTTCCGTTTCCGCAGGCGTTTTTTCAAACTGTGGCAAAATGATTTGACGACACTCTTCACAAAGCCTTGCATATTCCTTTTTATGGAACAACGAATATAATTTCAAACGCACGGAAAAATAATCAAGAGGACAATATTTATCCTTGTTTACGTCGGTAAAATACCCGTTATCGTAATCGGCGTTACGGCTGGGCCACTCAAAAACGCAAGCGTTTGGATACTTGTCCATCAAATATTCCGCTGCCAAATTTCGCCCCTTGTCCCGACGGTAAACGGTAGACGTAAAAATCAACGCTTGTTTTTTCTTAAATTTTCGCTTTTTGAAAAAACCGCCGATTATACGCTTTATGGATACTCCGTCCTTCCCTTGCGATTGTACATCGGAAACTGCTTCCGTACCATCACGCAAAAGTTGTACAATAGCGTCGCGATAACTCGTGTAAATAGGCACACCTCCAACGAGTATCTCATACAAAAACGGATATTTATTTTCAAAAGCAAATAATTCGCTTTCCTGTTTCACGTTTTACTCCTTATTATCCTCTTTTATTTTTATTACCCGAGCAGGTATCCCTACAACAATTGCACCTTTTTGAGTAATGCTTTTGCAGACAACTGCATTTGCACCTATTGTCACATTGTCCGCAACAACAATATCCCCCAATATTCGAGCACCTGAACCAATCACACAATTATCCCCTATTTTTGGCGCCTTTGTACGTTCATCATCAATATTTGCAATACCGATTGTTACATCGCTCATAATTTTACAATTCGCCCCGATTTTAGAATAACAATTGACTACAACCTTTCCATGATGAATTTGTAAACCAGGCCCTGCGACATTTGGATCTAAATCAATGCCTGTTTTAATTTTGTATTTACCTAATTTATGGGCGTAATAATATTTTCTAAGTTTTCCTGTATTTAAAAAATATTCCAACTTTCTCAAGATTTTCATGTAATCATAAAATCTATCCTTAAAAAGCAACCCTTTTATCTTCTCCTTAAAGGTTCTTTTCTCCGGTTTATGATATGCTTTTCTATCTTCTTCAAGATAATACTTTAAGTCGTCTTTATTTTTTATCATAATTCTTCCTATATTTCTTTAAGCATTCCTCAAAATATGCTTCGTATTCTTTGATAAGCTGCGTCCAACGGTATTTTTGAATGGTATCAAATGCATTTTTGGACATTTTTTGATACGCGGCAGGATTATCCAAAAGATATTGCAGTTTATCTTGCATTTCTTTCAAATTCGCCACACCGTAACCGTTTACGCTGTCTTGAATATAATCTACCGTATAACATTCATTAATATAAATAGAAGGCACGGAGGACATCATTGCCTCGCCGATAACCTTAGGTAAGCCCTCTTTGTCCGAAGTCATCAAAAGAAGGTCTGCATTTTCCAGCTCTTTATACACTTTCTCGTTTGGAATTCGTCCAAGATACTTTACGTTTGTAATATTTTCTTCTTTGATTATAGTAACGATTTCTTGCGATTTATCGCCATCGCCAATCATAGTAAATTGCAAATCGGGAAATGCCTTTGCACACTCTAAAAGATATTGAGGGCGTTTACGCTCAATCACAGACCCTATCCAAATAATATTTTTAATTTCTTTCTTCTCGCGCGCCGCGTTAGCAATCTCATTTACACCAAGATATAAAATAGGGCCGTCATAATTCCAAATAGATTTTACGCTGTCTGCTATACAGCCGCTAATGGAAAAATAATCGTCCATTAACAAATTAAAATATTCTTGCGCCAGTACGTCGTTTTTAGGAATTTGCTCCCCAACCACTCCCTCTACGGAAGAAACAAACACCTTGCCTTTGCCTTTATGCTTTTTCGCAAACAATTTATCTGTTTCTTCTTGTTTCGGCAAATAATAAATATCGCATTTTGCACGACGCATTGCCCAAAGTTTGCTCCATTTCCAAACGATTCGACGATGCCAAAGACGATGTAATTTTATGCCCATATCCTTATATTTTTTCTTATCAATAGGCATCGTCGTCGTATACATGGCATGTACTTCAAATTTATCCTTATCCAAATACTTAGCGATATTATCGCTATTAATGTTTTGCGCATTTGGAAAGTTTACGTACGCCCCCAAGAATATTTTTATTTTTTTCATATATTTGTCCTATTATTTTTTCAATTCCGTTTTAATTTGCGTTGTGGAAATTTCCGGGGTTCTCGGCAGATATACCACTTCACAATAATCTTTCAGGAAGTCGAATTTCCCTTCCCAGTCGTTACCCATAACGAACGTATCGATATGATATTCTTTTACGTCCGTCACCTTTTGTTCCCAATTCTCCTCGGGAATAACAAGGTCTACGTAACGAATTGCTTCCAAAAGCTGTTTTCTTTGTTCGTAAGAAAAGTAGCATTTCTTTTGTTTTTGATTCCAGTTGAACTCGTCCGTGGAAAGCACAACGACCAAATAATCGCCAAGTGCTTTTGCGCGACGCAACAAATTGATGTGTCCATAATGCAACAAATCGAACGTACCGTAAGTAATAACCCTCTTCATCTTTTTTCTCCTTTATAAATCCGTCGGCCAAGCTTCTACGTCGTAACGCACAGCCGTCGGTAATTTTTTATTTTTTGCGTAAATGTGCCCTATTCTCAAATCGCCCCAAAGGCGTTTTCTTTCTCTTTTGCCAAATGCCTGCAATTTTGCCAAAGCTTTTTTGCTTCCAAACCATTTATAGGCAACACGTAATCGTTTTTCTTTCCGTTGTTCTTTCGGCGTCAATCGGTTATATACATTGAGCGACGTATAATCAATCTCCGTCCAACGCTTTATTTTTTCAAACGCATAAGAATATTTTCCAAGCACAAAGACAAAATGGTAATTTTGTCCTTGCAATTTTTCTTTCATCGCCAAAAGCTCTTCTTCCGTTACAGGAAAATCTATCACGTATAAATCTATTGGTGCAACTTCATTTTTCTGCTTTTCGCCAAGCATTTTATCCAAAGACGCTTTCGCCGCGTTTATATTGTCATATTTACAAAAATGCTCGATAAACGCAGGATACGCTTTTATGTTATCTTCTTTTACGTATTGCAGTAATTCTTCGTAAGTATATGCAATATCGAAATCCAAATTCTCATCCGCCTCTTGATATACGCCACGGTCTTTGAAATACTCGTCCTTGTCGTATTGATAGAGTACAATTTTTTTGCCCGTATTGGCAAAATCGAAAAATACGCTTGAATAATCGGTAATTAAAACGTCTACGGCGTTCAAAAATTCATACACTTCAATATCCGAAGGCATTGGCAAACAATATTGAAAATTCGTGTTCGCGTTTTGCATCGCAGGGTGAAACTTCACGTATACGCGATATTCTTCCCCCAATTCCTTGGCGAGTTTTTCTATCTCGCTGATTTGATCCACCTTTGCAACGTGGCAAGCAGTGCCGCGCCACGTGGGCATATAAAATACCGATTTCACGTTTTGCAAGCCGTATTTCTCTTTTACTGCTTGTCTATATTCTTCGTCGAAAAACACGCTGTTTCGGGGATAACCGCCAAGGAATAGCTCTCCTGACATAATGCCTTTCACCATGTACTCATTTTCGTATACACGTTTTGTTAAATCGTTGGGCGCAAGCAAATAATCGCTCATCAAATAATTTCTTTGTCCGTTTATACAAGCAAAAGGATCGCCCGCAACACTACGTCCCAACGTTTTCAACGGCGTGCCGTGCCAAGTATTCAAATATACTTGTCCTTCCTTTTTTATAAAGTCCATGGAAAAGGAAACGTTGTTCACAAGATATTTTGCATGCGTCACCGCTTCGCGATAGGCGCGCGTACCCACTTGCACAATTTTCACGCGTTCGTCTATAAAATTACGCGCGAACAACTCTTCTTGCAATTTTTCAGGATTTTTATGCGCGATAATCATTTGAAACGACTTATATTCGGGCGAGAATAACAATTCTTTATATATGTAATACGGATTCCCTTGAAAATTATTTCCCCCAAACGATTCCAAAAAGAAAGTATCTTCCCAAATAATGCCGTCCTCGTAAAATTCGGTATATTCCCAATAACGGCTTTTTCGTGTATTACGCGCACTATCTATTCTTGCTTTTATACTGTTGAAAGGATTCATAATCTCTCCTATTTTACGTCCGTATCATAAAGGAAATCGCTAAATACACCCGTAATCCCCTTGTCTTTCCATGATTGATATTCTTTTAATGTATTCACCGTATACGCAAATACACAAATATTGTTTTTCTCAAACACACCCCAATCAAAACGTTCGCGTAAAGCTTTCGTAGAAATCGATACTGCGCCAATTTTATGTTTGATACAAGTTTGTATTGTTTCCACGTAATCGGTTGCCATCATACATACATGTAACATTTTGAAATTGTACACCTCGCGCACATGTAAAACGTTTTCCTCATTGAATACCTGTATCACTACACGGTTTAACGCACTCTCCTCTTGAACGTACTCTTTCACGAATTGCGCAAACGGTTTTAAGTTTTTGAATTTGCTATCAAATATAACGGTTATATCAGGATACGCTTTAAGATTGTCCAACGCCTTTTCGAGTGTCAGCGACGTAAAACGCCCGTCTAAATCCCCCGCAATGCCGTCTTCCGCATGAGCAAGAATAAAAGCGCCGTCTTTTTCATCCACGTCGTATTCGAATACTCGATTTCCTTTTTCATAATAGAAAGGAAACGACTCTTCGCAATTGAGATATGCCATGCCTTGCAAACCGCCGCCCGCGTGCGTAATAATGTTTATTTTTTCAAAAAAAGGATCACGTTCGTTATTAAAAGACATTGCAAGCACTTTTTCCGCTTCGCTTTGTGCATTTTTGCGAGCGTTCCCCTCTTGCTTTCTCTCTATTTTTTTATCTAATTTTACAAACGGACGACACAAAAGGCGTACGCCCCGATAAAACAACGATGAAAAACTCATTCTTGTGTTTCCTCTGTTTTTTCTTCTATTTGTGGATGCCATAAATCCTCGTAAGAATCACAAGACGACATTAAAAACGCACATCTTTTTTTATTTTCCACTATTCAACATCTCCTCATTATCTCTTCTTGATTTTTTAGGCACATATTCCGCCATACAAAACATTATACACCAAAAAACAAATGAAAACGGACTGCCAGCAACAAGTAAATACGATTCCCCAAAAGAGAGTCCAAAAAAAGCTATCGCGATTGATAAAAAGGCAATATACAAAATTCTTTCTTCCTGTTTAATGTTTTTATAATTATTAATAATACGTATAAACAGCATTACAAACATTAACACAAAGAAAATTACACCTATAAATCCAACGTCTGCCATCATAGATACGTAGGAATTATGGAAATTCATATTTTCATTACCTGCTGCCTGATTGGAAAATTGACTACTAGAAAAACCCACCCCAAAAAAGAAATTATCTTCTATTGTTTTTCTTGCCTCTTCCCATAAATTATCACGCGTGACCCCTTCTTCTATGATTCTTTCCACTATATCCCATTGCGAAATTCTACCCCAAAACAATAAAACAACCAAAGCCGTTAAAAGAAAAATTCCTATTACTTTATCCTTCTTCTTGAACGCAAACAAAATAAAACATGCAAAACCGATAATCATACCGATAAACGAGCCACGAGATTGTGTTTGTATTATCATAAATACAGACAAAATAGTACATAACAATGGTAGAATTCTTTTCTTCCCTTGTTTTCGCCACATTTCTGCCATCATTAAGATAAACGAAATGACAAAGGCTGGCCCCGCCGCATTTCGATTCCCAAAATATCCGAGAAAGTAAGCCCCCCTAAACCCTATACCTGCTATATACGCAACAAAATTTATAACAACCATAATGTAGGCAAACAACACCAATGCGCGATATAATGCTGGCAAACCATGTTGTTGCCGTGAAGAAAAATAAACAGAACAAGCAACAAACATCAGTAAAACAGTTATCATTTTAATAACAGCATTTCTCGCGTACGGCGATACAATGATGGAAGGAATAACTGCGCATAAAAACCAAACGAATGTATATAAATCTATTCGCACATGTAGTCCGACTTTCATATAAGCAGCAAATACAAACAACGGTAAAATTATAAACCGCATATATTGCGCCCATCCACTACCACCAAAAAGCGACATTACGCATAACATATACACAAAAACTACGACAAACAAAAACATTATGTCGTATTTATATTGTTTGGTCTCCTTTGAGAACAAATCATTTTGTTGTCTTGTTTTCGTATACACCATCACTTATAATCCCTGCTAAAAATCTCCATATGCCTTTGCGCCATTTTTTCAATCGAATACGCTCGAATCGTTTCCAATGCTTTTTTCGATTGTTTCATACGCAATTCGTCGTCTTGCATTAAAACATCTATTTTTTCCGCTAAAACAATTTCGTCATCCTCTTTAATTAAAAAGCCGTTTCTATTGTTCTCAATCAGTTCTATCCCTGCAACACAGCTTGTTGTCGTAACCACAGGCAAGCCATAAGCCATTGCCTCGTTGACAACCAATCCCCAAATATCTTCTCTTGTAGGCAAAGCAAAAACATCTGCAGCCAAATAATATTTCCTTAATTCTTCTTTTTTCTTAAAGCCGATAAAATGTACGTTATAAATCTCTAAATCTTCTTTTAGCTTCAAATATTCCTCGGTTGGCTCTCCACCGACAAAATAGATTCCAATAGGTTTATCCAATCTCTTCGTTGCCTTCAATAAAACATCAAATCCTTTTCTAGGGATAAATTGACCAACCGCCAACACAATCTTTTCTTCTAGTATACCAAGCTGCTTTTTATATTCTTGTTTTTCTTCTTGCGTCAACACGTTTGGAATTATATCAAGGTCGCTTAAAGAGGTAAATGGGTAGCGTAATAATTTATCCTCATCCGCACCGTACGCCAAATAATATTTATCGTGCTCCTTGCCCGTACTAAAATATCCTTTTGCCCCAGGAATGACAAATTTTTTAATTTGCTCTCTCCAACCACCTTCGCTTTTTGCAAATCCACCATCACTTTCCAAATAATAAGGAATCCCCTTTTTCTTCATATATCGTATCGCAAGAATCCCAGTAGGCGAAGTAAAATTCCCGCACACGATAACGTCATATTTATTCTTCTTTAAGTGTTTTTTTACACCAAAACAAAGAGCCGTTGCCGCGCCAAGGGAAATCCCTTTCAAAAATATCCCCTTGAAATTTTCGAAAGTGTACTGTTTCCAAGAATCGTCTCTATCTGACGCCGCCTCTTTTTCAAACAAAACAGTTAAATCACAATTTTTCCCAAGTTCATTAAAAAAAGTCACACGATAAGGCGACGGAATATTTACGATAAACAAAACTTTAAGCATAATTTTAACCCTTTATTGACTTATTGCCGCATGATAAGCTTGCACAACCGTTTTTGCTGAATCCACCCAAGTATACTTTTCTACAACTGTTTTTCTTGCCGTTTTGCCCATCTCCACGCATTTCTTTTCGTCCTGCAATGCGATGATACAATCCACAATTTGCTCTACGTTATGATTATCCACCAAATAACCGTTTTCGTCGTCTATAATAACTTCGTCAATCCCATTTTTACGACAGCCAACAGCAGGTACGCCGCACGCCATAGCTTCCAAATACACACACCCTATCGCTTCGTAGTAAGACGGAAGAATAAATACGTCTGAATTTTGCATTAAAGATACAATTTCGCTATACGGAACATATCCTATAAATTCTACGTAATCTTGTAACCCTAAATCAGCCGACAGTTCTTTTAATTCTTCTTCTAAATACCCTCTTCCTGCAATCACGCATTTAAGATTATGATATCCTTTTTCGATTGCGATTTGCAAGGCTTGCAACAAATATTTGTGTCCTTTTAAGGGAATCAAATTCCCCACAGAGCTTATCGTAAATACGTCGCTTTTTTCTTTCTCTATGGGCACAAATGCGTCCGTATCCACCCCATTATACGCAACGTAGCCTTTTTTCGAAACGTCCACTCGTTTTTGGATCATATCGAGTACTTTTTGGCTAACCCCAATAACTGCATTCGCCTTTTCGTAAACAAGCTGACAGGTTTCGGCTATTTTATCGCAATTTTTAGCTCCTTCATAGCTCTTATCTAAAAATACGTCCAAGCCGTGTCCGTGCACTACAAACGGCACTCCGTACTTTTTCGAAGCTTGCATAACCGCCATCCCCGCAGGCAAAGGCGCGTCCGCGTGATAGACGTCAAAACTCTTCAAATCCAACTTTTTATCTAATTTTCGGAAAAGCGATTTCCCCGTTTTGTGAAAATCTCTCGTCCCGGGCAATTTGAAAAATTTAATGTAGCGAATTTTTACCCCCTCGTATTCCCACGTTTTTACCTTGACTTCTCTATCGTAAAACACTACGGGAACAACGACCGTCACGTCCACGCCGGCATTTTGCAACGCCTTTACTTGTTCATGGCAAAAAATTCCTTTTTGGGGATACGTAGGGGTAGGATACATCCCCGTTAAATATAATACTTTCATTATTTCTCCGTTTTAATTCCGTCAAAAATACACTCGATAACCGTTTTTTTCTTTTCTTCGTCTACGCTTTCTTGTACTTCGTGATAAGGAAGCTCCCCTTGTATCACCTGCTTCATAAGATTGGCAAGTTTTTCTACGTCGTGAATACCGTAAAAATGCGCGTTTTTATAGCCAGCCAAACTCTCACGGCAAAAGGGCATATCCGAAGCAAAAACAATCGCTTTCATCTTCCGCGCCTCTAACGGCGGCAACCCGAACGTTTCCAAATAACTGGGGAAAAGCATTACCGACTTAGTGTAATAATCAAACACCTCTTCCTTGGATATAATCCCCGTGAATTCTATCGGTAAATTTTCTTTTTCAATGATTTGCGCAATCCGCTCTGAATACTGCGCCGTCTTTCTATCCAACGTGAAAACCACTTTATAATCGGTGATTCCTTCCGCTTTCAAACGCTTACACGCCTCCACCACAAGTTCGTGATTTTTATGCATACCGTCGCCCGCGGGATAGAAAAATATCGGTTCTTTCAAACAATACGGTTTTTGCAAAAAACATTCTTCTATCGTTACTTTGGGATTGACTACGCTAAATTTATTTTCATCAAACGGAATCCATTTTGCCGACGCTTCCTTAAACCAATTCGTTTGCACAACAATATGGTCGGCTTTTCTTAAATGCCGCTTGTATATCCGGCAAATAAATTTTTGCCGAATCGCATACATCCGCTGTTCTTTGTTCCAAAGCGAAAATCTAACGGGAGAAAATTGCAACGACTGATGAAAATATACCACCTGTTTTACTTTCGCCCTTTTCACCGGCTCGTTTTGCATAGAATATATTAAATCGATATTCTTTTCTTTGACGACTTTTTGCACGCAAAACGTATCGAAATACCAACGGTGTAACCATGATTTTTTAATCCACGGTTCTCTGAGTATCGTTACGTTTTCACTATCTTGTAACTTATCCGTCGACACGAGAAAATACCAATGAATACTCTTATCGGGATAATCGAGTACCTCTCGATAAAAATTTTCAAGAATTGTCAGTGCGCCGGCGTATTCCGCCGCCAAATTGTATACGAGTACGTTCATAGTTGGTTATTTCTCTTCTTGCTTTTCTTTTTCTTCGTTTGCCTTTAATTCTTTTTTCTTTTCGTAGATTTTTGCATCCACCAAGAAACGGTACCAATACGCTTGCAGGAAGGCGAAAATTTTTCCCTCTTTTCCGTCTAAAAATCCAAGTTTCAAATAATATCGATACCAATAATACAGCTTTGCTCTAAACCCCATAGGAAGCTTATAATAAATCTTAAATTTTACAAAACGCTTAAATTTTGCACTTCCGTGTAACGCCGTTCCCTCTTGCGATTTCTCACGGTTAAAATAATCGATTACTTCACGGTTGGAATATTTATTATGTCTTTCCACCCATGCGTATAAACTCTTAAAATCTTGGTGCAAACAATCGTTTTTCATATCAATGGAGCGCCCTTCATTGATAACGATATGCTCGTCCATATTCCGCGCTTCCATGTGCGCATATCCCTTTTTGAAAACACGCAAAACTTTAATGGGATAAATGCCGCCGTGACGGAGAGGTTTACCCATAAAGCTTACTTCAAAGCGCACGACAATCCCGTTTACGTCGTCGTCGGCGTGTTCTACCATTAAACTTTCCAGTTCCGTCGCCGATTTTTCGGTAAAACGCTCATCCGCGTCAATACGCAAAATCCATTTCGTATCGATATCCAGCGTATCAATCGCGTAGATAAACTGTTGCGCCTGATTGACAAATTCGTGCGCGATAACCTCCGCGCCCATTTCTTTGGCAATCTCCACCGTCTTATCGGTGCTAAAACTGTCCACAACGACAATCCGCTTGGCAATCGATTGAATCGAAGCGATACACTCCCGAATATTCTTTTCCTCGTTAAGCGTCAATATTATCGCTGTTAAATCCGCCATACGTTATCTCTCCAAATAGATATCCATTTCATCCATCAACGTCGTTTTGTTAAAATGCTTATCGCTATACGCCTTTGCATTTTTACCAAAAACCGCAATATCGTTTCGTTGTATTAACTTACAAATCGCATCCGCCAATGCTTCTGCGTTGCCAATCTCGCAACAAACGCCGCAATCCGCCTCGCGGATAATTTTCTCCGTTTCCCCCGAAGCCGAAGCAAGTATCGGCATACCGCACGCCATATACGATTGCATTTTCGCGGGAATCGTGTTCGCCCACAAAGGATTGTCCATATACGACACGAACGCCATATCGCATGCACACAAATACGCAGGAATTTCTTCCGCAGGTTGACGGGGTATCAACGTGAAATACTCTTCCACCCCACGCTCCGTAATTTCAGCAAGGAGCTGCTCCTTTTCCCTACCGTCACCGACAATAACGAAATTTGCCTTCGCCTCTCTTTCCTTCAACAGCGCTGCCGTTTTCGGCAAAATATCCAACCCCTGCGCCTTGCCAATGTTGCCCGTAAAAATAATCTTGAAAACGTCCTTGGGCAATTCGTCTGCTTTCGTATCCGTTGTCGGCTGATAAAAGCTTTCCGCGTACTGCGGCCAATATTTTACCTTTTCTTTGTTCTCGTACACCCGTTTTTGAATTTCTTTCACGAAACTCTCGCTTGTCCCAAAAATCAAATCGCACCGACGGTAAATTTTATCCACCATTTTCCCGATACGCTTTAAGATAAACCCATTATTTATCCCCGTCACCGTTTGTACGTTTTCCGGCCATAAATCCTGCACGTACAAATAGTGCGGAATCTTACGTTTCTTGGCGTACCACATAGGCACGAGTGCCTGCGTCATCGGCGATACCTCAAACGTGAATATCACGTCCGCTTTCAGCTTTGTAAACAGCCTCCAAAACCACCCCGAAATTACAAACGAATAATAGTTAAGCACCAACCGAATTTTTCCTTTCCCTCTCGAAATGATGGGAATACGGATAATATCGATACCGTTCCAAGTTTCCTTTCTTTTTTTACACCAGCCGTAGCCTTTATAAAACTTTCCCTCGGGATAATTGGGAATCCCCGTAAGCACCGTCACTTTATAACCGCGCTTTATCCACTCCTGACACATATCGTTGATACGGAAGGGCTCGGGATAAAAATATTGGCTGACGACAAGGATATGTTTTTTCTTTTCCGTCGCGATTTCCGTCATTGTTCCGTTGCCTCAATCGATTCGTCCAACGTCTTCAAACGGTAATCTTGCTTATATTCGCTCATCGACATATCATAGGTGAAATTCCCGAACGCTTTATTGATAAGCCCCGTAAATAACCCCATGAACTTTACCGCCCAAGCAAAACCCTTGACAAGGCGCACCTTTCTACCATGCGCCACGCCGATTTTCTTGACGATTTCCGACGTGTTGCCGTACTCGGCATTTTGGGGGAAGAACGTTCCGCTCTCCTCGTTTACAATCATTAGACGAACGAATTCGAGCAAATTCTCGATATACAACATCGAACGCTGATTTTTTACGTACGGGAAAAACGGCAGTTTTTTACCGAATTTGGAAAGCGTGGGATAGTTCCCTTTGCTCCCTTTCCCATAAATCATCGGGGGACGTAAAATGACGAGTTTGAAATTTTCGTCCTCCAATTCCCGGAGCCCGATTTCCGCCTGCACCTTACTATCCGAATAGCAGTTTTCCGGATCGACAGGCGTATCTTTGGTAATCATCTTCGTCTTACCGATTTTCGCACTCTTGCCGTATACGATAGCGCTACTCATGAAAATAAACTGTTTCACGCCGTCCGCTTTTGCCTTCTTTGCCGTTTCGATTGCCAAATCGGTATTGACGGCATAATACAGTTTTTTCTTTTCTTCGCTTATCTTGCCGTTATCCGAATGCGCAATGCCTGCCACGTGATATACGCAATCATACGCGGAAAAATCCTTTTCCCGCCACGTTCCGTCAATCATATCCACCGTTTCAATCGTAACATCTTCGGTGAACGCTTGCATATATTTTTCAAACGAAACGCCGATGTAACTATTTGCGCCCGTAATCAATACTTTTTTCATATCACTTGTTCTCCGCCGTTTCCTCTACAACCTCAGCAACCGCCGCTTCCTCTGCTACGTTATCCGCCGCTGCCACTTGTTTCGCTGCTTCTTCCTGTTTATGTATCTCGCCCGTGCCGCCCTCTACGACGCCGTCGCTTTTAAGCACCGAGAAAAACGTACCAAAGAAGCATTTGCAATCGAACAAGAAACCCATTTTTTCCACGTACTCGCCATCGAGTTTCGCTTTAATGGGAATTTCCAATTCGTCCCTGCCGTTGATTTGCGCCCAACCGGTAAGCCCCGGACGCACGTCGTTCGCGCCGTACTTATCTCTTTCAGCAATCAAATCGTCCTGATTCCAAAGCGCGGGACGAGGACCGATAATCGACATATGCCCCACAAAGATGTTGAAAATTTGCGGCAACTCGTCCAAGGAGGTTTTACGCAAAAAACCGCCAACCTTGGTAATCCATTTCTTCGGGTCGGCAAGTTCGTGCGTGGGCGCGTCTTTCGGGGTATCAACGCGCATGGTACGGAATTTCAAAATGGTGAAATGTTTTTTATGAAGACCGATACGTTTTTGCTTGAAAAACGCAGGACCTTTGCTATCGCATTTGATTGCAATAATCAAAATCAACATCGGGAGCAGTAAAATGCAAATCCCGATAAACGAAAGAAAAATATCGATAACTCTTTTGAAAAAATGCTTGTACATAGTAAACCCTTTCACCGTTTCTCATGCGTGTACTTATGCGTGCGCTCGCGTATGCATATATACGCACACAATACATTATACCATAGCATTTTTTCCTTGTCAATAGTGAAAATACAAAAAGATTGCACTGTAAGCATAATTTTTGCGTATTTTTACCCGATTTTGCGCATTTTTTTCGCCAAATCGTTTTTCTCCTACACGTCGCCACAACAAAAAAGCCATCACCCTGATTGGTGTTGGCTTTTTGGTCGAGGCTTTCACGGGCATCTGTCCTTTGGACAGAGCTTCGCCTACGGCATTCATTCCGCTTTTTCTTTTTTTCTTCATCCTCGTAGGCTCGCACGAACCCACGGGAATACGTGTTTTCTCCTACACGTCGCCACAACAAAAAAGCCAACACCCTGATTGGTGTTGGCTTTTTTGGTCGAGGC